>JAUXHQ010000231.1 GCA_030621455.1 Deltaproteobacteria bacterium | reverse complement strand
AAAAATGGCCATTTCTGGATGGAAACTAACTATTTAATTTGACACCAACCTCCCTTGTTATATAATGGATCTTCGCGAAACCAGAGGTTCAGAGAAGAGAATAAACCCTTAAAGGGAGGATACCATGAATCTGAATGACATCTTGAGAGATCAAATAGAGACCCGGCCGGACAAGACCTTTCTCTTTTTAAGGGATGATAAAATTTCTTACGCTACCTTCGCAGAAAGGGTAAACATGGTCGGATCCTTCTTGAAAGAAGAGGGTGTAAAAAGGGGGGACAGGGTAGCCATCTTTCTCAACAACTGCCCTGAATTTCTCTACAGTTGGCTTGGCGCAGCTAAACTGGGGGCGATCATGGTCCCCATAAATGTGGCCTTCAAAGAGAGAGAGGCCTCATATATCCTGGAACACTCTGAGGCGAACACGCTGATTACCGAGCCTGACCTTTATGAAACGGTAATTCAAGGGAAACGAAAGGACCTATCCCACCTCAAGACTATCTGCTCTGTGGGAGACAAGGAATACCCAGATGTAGTCAACTTCTCCGGGATCATGAGCAAAGACTGCGATCCTTTACCCGAGGTACAGTTGAGAGGTGACGATATACTAGCCGTCATGTATACCTCCGGAACGACCGGTGAACCAAAGGGGTGTGTGTTGAGCCATTTCCATTATATCGCCTTCGCACAAGCAGTTAAGGATCATCTCCTCATAACTCCTGAAGATCGTTTCATCTGTGTCCTTCCACTTTTCCACGCCGGAGCCCAATGGGTAATCACAACGACCTCGCTGATATGCGGTGCCAGTATTGCCCTCATAGATCGTTTTCATCCCAGGCAGTTCTGGGAGCAGGTGCATCATTACGAGTGCACAGTATTCCACTGCGTAGGGGCAGTCCTCGCCTTTCTGGAAAAACTCCCGGTTTCGGAGCTTGAGAGGACCAATCCCCTCCGGGTTGTCTTGAGCGCCGGGCATCCTGAACTTTCAGAGCGTTTGGGCAAGCGGTGGGGATGTACCATGCTTCAGGACTGGGGGATGAGTGAAGGGGGGCTTACCATCGAGCATATCAAGGGTCCTCACAAAAAAGGGTCCTGCGGGAGGCCTCAAGGTCCGAACGAGATCAAGATATTCGACGAAGATGGCAAGGAAGTCCCTGTAGGCACAATAGGGGAGATCGTCATGCGGGGGCCTATGGTCGCCAAGGAGTACTTCAAGGATCCGGAGGCAACGGCCGCTTCAATGAGAGGGGGATGGTTTCATACAGGGGACAATGCATACAGGGATGAGGAGAATTTCTTCTTTTTTGTTGACAGAAAGAAGGACATTGTCAGGAGGAGCGGTGAGAATATCTCTTCTATAGAGGTAGAAAATATAATCCGGTCACATCCAAAGGTTGAGGAGGTTGCTGTGGTTGCTGTCCCTGATGAACTCAGGGGCGAAGAGGTCAAGGCATATATTGTCCTTAGAAAGGGACAAACCCCAAAGACCGCGCCCCCCATGGAGTTGATCGCTTTCTGTGAAGAGAGACTCGCCTATTTTAAAGTCCCCCGATATATTGTCTACATAGAAGACTTTCCAAGAACTTTGACCCACCGCGTAAAGAAAGATGAACTGAGAAGACTTCAGGAGAAACCGGGCGAATTCTATTTTGACAGGAGAAAAAAGAATGAACTTGAGGATATATAATACGCTAAATAAGACTAAAGAAGACTTCAAGCCTTTAAAGGAAGGCAAGGTGGGGATGTATGTATGCGGGGTTACGGTATATGACCTTTGCCACATCGGTCATGCCCGTTCATCAATCGTCTTTGATGTTATCTTCAAGTATCTTAAGTACAGAGGTTATGATGTTACTTATGTCAAAAACTTCACGGATGTGGATGATAAGATAATCAAAAAGGCAAACACCGAAAAAATAAGTTGTCAGGAGGTCTCGGAACGGTATATAGCGGAATTTAAAAAGGACATGAAGGTCCTGGGCATTGAACCCCCCACTTTAGAACCGAAGGCAACAGAACACATCGCCGAGATGATAAGGACTATCGAGAGACTCGTGGAGAATGGATATGCATACAATGTAGGGGGTGATGTCTTCTTTTCAGTGGGCAAATTCCAGGGGTATGGAAAACTCTCGGGAAGAACACTCGACGAAATGCATGCGGGGGCCCGGGTGGAGGTCGATAACAGGAAAGAAAACCCCCTCGACTTCGCCCTGTGGAAGACAAGCAAACCTGGTGAACCCTCCTGGGATAGCCCCTGGGGAGAAGGGAGACCGGGATGGCACATAGAATGCTCGTCCATGAGTCAGAGGTATCTTGGAGAGACGTTTGACATTCACGGCGGAGGAAAGGACCTTATCTTTCCCCACCATGAAAATGAGATCGCCCAATCAGAGGGAGCCACAGGGGAGCCTTTTGTCAGGTATTGGATACACAACGGCTTTGTTAATATCGAAAGAGAAAAGATGTCAAAATCCCTTGGGAACTTCTTCACAATCCAAGAAGTCCTGGAAAAATACCAGCCCGAAGTAATCCGGCTTTTTCTCCTTTCGAATCACTACCGAAGCCCCATAGATTTCTCGGAAAAGAACATCGAGGAGGCCAAGAAAGGACTCGACAGGATTTACACTACCCTCAAGAATATCGGTGAGCTTATAAAGAACAGCAATGCGGGCAAAAACCCCTCATGGGGCAACCCGAATGAGATAGAGCAGAAGACATACGAGAGGCTGTCCGGTCTCCCCGCCAGATTTGAAGAGGCAATGGACGACGACTTCAATACCGCCCTTGCCATCGGTCATGTATATGACGGTGTCAGAGCCTTGAACAGGTATATAGGCAGCACGGGAGGGTTTGATGGGTCGCCAAACTCCACCTATCTGTTGAAATACGGAAGGGAGAGGTTAGAGAAGGTCGGCTCTGTTTTAGGCCTGTTTAATACAGATCCTGAGGATTATTTTGAAAAGCAAACGCTAAAGAGGATATCGGAGCTAGATATAGATGAGGAAGAAGTCGGCCGGTTGATAGAAGAGAGGACAAAAGCACGAACCGAAAAAAACTGGGCCTTGGCGGACGATATCAGAAATCGGCTGGGCGAAAAGGGCATCATACTGGAAGACGGGCCAGACGGCACGGTATGGAAGACACACAAATAGATAAGCATCTTTCATTTATCGGTTGGCTCTATATGGATTCCAGGTTGTTGGTGAGGAGAAGACGAAGCAAGGAGTCCATGGGCTTTTTCCTCGTTTTTTTGCGTTATGGACAAATTCAAAGAACCCAATGTAGTTAGGCGGCTATTCTTAAGAAATTCTTCGATGGGGTCGGAGCCAAGAGCGCAACAGAGACCAGAAACCTTCTATTGTAATTATATCAATTAGTTCCTGACTATGTGTGCTAACCACTCACAGCTATTAAGCTTCTAAGTCAAACAAACTCAACGGCTTAACAGCTAACAGCTTGCCCGAAGGCCGCTAACTTGAATGCGGTTGAAAAACAGAAATGCGCCTACAAGCCAGGAACACGCAACAGGACATTGCGGATGCGGTGGGAGTAAACCGATTAACAGTGTCAAAAATATGTGGCTGGAATTTAAGGTTGGTAAAATAAGAAAGGGCTAGCGAAAACCAGCTAACCCTTTCTTTTACTGGCGGGGCCGACCGGACTCGAACCGGCGACCTCCGGCTTGACAGGCCGGCGTTCTAACCAACTGAACTACGACCCCGATTGTAATTACGATC
>JAUXHQ010000157.1 GCA_030621455.1 Deltaproteobacteria bacterium | reverse complement strand
ATCTCTTTTTTTATATTCATTTACTCTTTCTTCCCGGGATGGTTCCATGCGCTGTGATATATGCGAATTGTTTGTTGGAATGTAATTTCTTGAGTTCTCGAATTTCAGTTGTTCCCTCGTCCCTCATTCCCACGCTTCAGCGTGGGAACAAGATCACTGAATTTCGGAAATTCTGTCTAGATAAATCCTGTTGGGACCCAAGTTTACATCTGAAACAATGAATGCAAATCTGCTGGTAATGATTGTGAGCGGAATCTTCGTGGGGATCGGAGCCTCATTTTCCGGGTTGGGCGGCGGGTTTCTCATCGTCCCGCTGATGCTTTTTCTGGGGTACTCCGCACAGAAGTCTGTGGGCACATCCTTTCTTGCCATCTTGATCATCTCCTTTTCTTCCCTTTTAGCACACAATAAATTGGCCAATGTAGATTATAAAGTAGGCGCTTTGCTTGGTGCAGGCGGCATTATCGGCGCACAAATCGGGGCGCGTCTTGTGGAGAATGTGTCGACCGCCAGTTTCAAGAAGATCTTTGCCTTGGTACTCTGCGGTCTAGGTGCATACATATTCTTCAAGAAGTAGAAGCCGTTTGTGGAGAGGTTCTGCGAAATGTCAACAATTTTTTGGTAGAGGAGGTAAAAAAGATGAAACTTGCAAGTCCTATGTTCGAACAGGAGGGGAAGATCCCCTCAAAATACACTTGTGACGGGGAAAATATCTCGCCACCATTGACAATATCCGATGTGCCTCCAGAGGCAAAAACCCTGGCGCTGATCATGGATGATCCGGATGTCCCAAAGAACCTGCGAGAGGACGGCATGTGGGATCACTGGGTTGTCTTCAACATCCCAGCCGGTCTACGTGACATCAAAGAGGGGGCGGAGCCTGACGGTACCCATGGTGTTGGGAGTGGAGGGAACCTCGATTACTTTGGCCCCTGTCCGCCTGATCGGGAACACCGCTATTTTTTTAAACTTTACGCTTTAGATACTGAGTTGGATTTACAGGAAAAAGCAACAAAGCAACAGGTGGAAGAAGCGATGGAGGGTCACATTATTGCAAATGCGGAATTGATGGGACGGTATGAACGAACCTAAGACGAATGGACCGGAGCATCGCTCAATAGGAGAGAGGTGAATCCATAGGACGAGGGAACCGGAGATGAGTTTCTACTCTCCGGTTCCCGCATATACAGACGAGACTTGTCATTCCATTTCACATACAGCCTTATGCCGGAATGTAGTTCATAACAAGCAAACGAAACAAGCAGCCGGCAAGCAGTAATCCTGCCCAACTGCACAGTCGAGGCTTTTTGGGGGCTAGGTCTTTTTGGACTTGACCTTAGTAGTTCCCACCTTCCCGGTTTCAAACTCCTGCCTCATACCTCCCGATGGTATCTGCTCTGAAATCACTACCATTGTCCCACCCGCCTTCCACTCAGCCTTGCCGCTCTCGATGGCCGGCCATGCGATCGCTGTCAGGGAAGGGATTTTCAGGATAGTCATTGCCACATCAAACTTTTTTGTTCCTCGGGCGGCAACATCGATCCACACTTCTGCTGTTTCGGATTGAGGAGGAAAAAAGATGATTGTCTCCTCAGAAAGACCGAAGGATACACTACCCACTACTACGTCAAATTCGTTGGGGTTCGTCACCTCAAAAGTGACCGTAAGATCGGCCTTGGGAACCAGGGCAAAGAGAACATCCGCAGGCACTTCCAGGGGCTCCACCTTCGTCCCCTCTCCTCGTCCCATAAGCTGAAGCCACCCGCTTTTTGATTCGGTGTGCGCCAGTTTCCTGGCCATCAGTAACTTGTCACTGAGGATCTTCTCAGCCCCAAGCCTTACAGCCACACTCTTTAATTTAACCTTTAGTTCCTTGGACCCAACCTTTACCCCCGGTTCCTTTGCACAACCCACAAGAAGGATCAAAGCCAATGTTCCTAGTAGTAGTCCTTTCTTCATCTTTCATGCACTCCTTCTTTCCCATAAACGCTAAGTTAAATATGAACGTAGAACATCGAACGTCGAATGAAAAAACAAGGACCCAACACCGAACATCCAACTACTATTTCTGTTTCTGTTCAGCCATTTTGATATTCGTAACTAAAATCTAAAGTCCTTTGTGGACCCCGTTGCCTGGACTTCACCATTCCCATTAAACGTTCGATGTTCGATGTTCATTTTTCCGACCTGTGCAGTGACACAAACCTAGTGTCTTGAAGTGTCTTGAATTGTCTCCGATGATTCAGTTAACAGGATTGCGTTAAGCGGTAAACCTAACCTACTGCACAGGTCGGACTTTTCTGGAAATTACTTCCCATATTCTGCTTTTACCTTGTCCCTATCTATCGAACCATCTTCGGTTTTTGGCAGGCCGGAAACAAAGACCACGTATTTGGGCTTCTTATACCGAGCAATCCTCGCCGCCACAAACTCGATCATCTCGGTTTCTTTGAGAGTCTCCCCTCTTTTCAAAACACACACGGCCTTAATGGCTTCACCCCAATGTTGATCCTGGACCCCTATGACCGATACTTCTTCCACTACAGGGTGCTCTAATATTACCTTTTCCACTTCAGCCGGGTAAACATTCTCCCCACCAGGCTTAATAAGTTCTTTTTCAGATTTCCTTCCCACATACCAAAGATATCCGTCTGCATCTAAACGACCCATGTCACCGGTGTGATGCCACCCATCTCGGAACGTATATTCATTGTCCTTATCCAGGTTCCAGTAACCCTTGAATACGAGCGGCCCACGGACAACTATCTCTCCCGGCTTCCCTGTCTCCACTACGTTTCCAGAATCATCGACAATCTCCATCTCGGTCATAAGACTGGGCATTCCTGCTGAACCAGGTCTCTCAAAGTATGGGGAGAAGCTAACAAAACCGGAGGTTTCGGATTGACCATACATAGCCCAAAAGGTTGCATTGGTCATCTCTTCGAACCTCTTAACTGTCTCCGGGTGATCAAGCCCGGTCACTACCCTCAAGCTGGAGATGTCGCGTTTGTTATCCTGTGCCCTATCCAGCAAGGTTGTCAACATGGGTGGAAATTCGCCGAAAATGGTTACTTTATCTTCCTCAATATGCTTCAGTGCAAGGTCCGGGTCGAACTTGGGGAGGATGATGTTCACTCCCCCGGCGTGCATTACATTCAAAGAAAACGTCAGCCCGGCTAAATGAAACAACGGCAACATGCCAAGGTTACAATCGTCTTTTGTTAAAGACAAATAATAGATCGCCTGCATATTGGAAATAACCAGACTTCTGTGATTTAAGGTTGCGCCGCGAGGCTTGCCGCTTACAGCAGCCGTGTGAATGATAACATATGCGTCATCGGAATGGACGGGCAGCTCGGGGCAAACCATACTATTATCCATCAAATCATAGAAGGACGCAAGATCTCCTTTGGCTTGTCCGATCGCATAGTACTGCTCGACAAAATCAAAGTTGGAAATCATCCGGCTCAACATATCCTGGTAATCAGCCCCGACAAAGACAACCTTGGGAGAGCCATCTGAAATTACGTATTCTATCTCCTCAGTCTTCAGACGCCAGTTGATAGGCAACATAATGGCGCCTATTTTTGCCGCTGCTCCAAACAGATAAATGAACTCCAGACAATTCTGAGCCAGCACACCGATACGGTCTCCTTTTTTCAAACCTAGACCTATAAGGCCACAAGCCAACCTGTCAACCTTTTCTCGGAATTCACCGTGCGTTATGCTCTCATCTCCGGATATCCAGGCTACGCGGTCTCCATATACTCTGGCATTGCGCTTTATAACACTGTAAATTGTATAATCATAGAGTCCCATCTCTCCCTCCTTTAACCGAGAACCCGGCTGGGTCTTTATCCATGCTACCCCTTCCGTTCCACAAGCCTCTGAAATTTTATTTCACCGGCAACCACCTCTTCAGAACCGATATATTCTATCTGCGCAGGCACACCGAATTCCCTTTCCAGGTCACCGGCGAGTTTCAAACCAAGGGCTTCTATATCCTCTATCTTGTCCCTATCTACTTCCACCCTGACGATCAACGTGTCCTGTGGCTGTTTTTCTATCCTTACAACCTGATAGGGAGCCATCTCTATCCCTGGATCTCGCCAGAGGACATCCTCTACATCATCAGTGAAGATCAATTTCCCCTTAACATTGGCGCTCCACGCAAACCTGCCAAGGTATCTGACCTTAATATGGGTATTCCCGCAGGGGCAAGGTTCCGGATCATAAACGACCACGTCCTCCATCCTGTATCTCAGATAAGGGGTAGCCTCGGCCCACAGGTTGCTGATAACCAGCTCTCCTGGCTCTCCCGGAGCAACCGGCTTCCAGGTGTCCGGGTCCAAAACCTCAACGAGACATAGATCTTCCATGAAATGGAGGTAAGGGGCCGAATAGTCACACTCAGGCGAGATAAAGTATTGATCCCCGCTTCCGGCACAGTTCTTTACGGGAACGCCCCAGGTCCTTTCCATGATCGCGCGACGGGAATTTGAGAGTAAGGCCCCTGAGTAGACGAACTTGAGGTTTGGAAACACCTCCTTCGGCGTAATATTGTTCTCTATGATATACTTGATCTCCTCCTCAGGATGATAGATTAGGGATACCATTATATCCGCTCCGCGAAGCATATTAAAAAGATCGGGGGCCAGGCCAAAGATGTTCTGGCATGTTGCGAGGGTTTTGCAACCCAGCCTCCGCATCCCTGATGTGTTCATGGACCAACCATGCCAGCCGACCACGGTTTCTGCCGGACAATTCACAGTGTCGCTCTCCCTCACGCCAAGCTGATGCATGCCCCGGGCAAAGGCGTTGGTTACCGTATCATGATCCCTCCGGGTCAGGCCAAATATATTGGAAAGACCTGTGGTCCCGGTACTTCTGTGAGTTTTAACCAGGTCCCTGATAGGAGTACAGAGACAACCAGAGAAGACATCAACGGTACTGGCCCGAAAGGCCCGCAGATCGTCTTTCGCGATGATCGGCAACTTTTCCAGATCATCAATCCCCTTAATATCTTCTGGCTCTATACCCGCCTTTTGGTAAAGTTCCCTGAAAAAATCAGACTTTTCATAGACATACCTTACTTGCTTCCGCAACATTTCCCCTTGAAGCTCCCTTAATTGATCCCTAGGCATAGTCTCGATCTTGGGGTTCCAATACTTCTTTTCATTAGAAACCATCGTCTACCTCCTTTCGTAAACCATCGTCCATCCATAAATGGCCATTTCCCCCTATCCCTTCCGTTCCAAAACCCTCTGAAACTTCAATTCACCTGCAACAATCTCTCCAGACCCGATGAATTCTATATCCGCCGGCACACCGAATTCCCTTGCAAGATCCCCGGCGAGCTTCAACCTAAGAGCGTCAATATCTT
>JAUXHQ010000020.1 GCA_030621455.1 Deltaproteobacteria bacterium | reverse complement strand
GAATGATCCTGGTGGAATATGCTCCGAATCCCACGGGGCAGGTGGAGAGATTATGGGAAAGCGCCACTTTCGGATGAAAGTAGATAAAGGAAAATATTTTAAACAGAACAGAAGGTTTCTTCCTGTTGAGTGAAGGGATACAGCAGGGCAGGATGCTTGACCTGCCCTGCTGCACTATTTTAGGCTATTAAGAACCCTTCTTGACATCCTTCCAGAAATTAGGACCCCTCTTCTCGAAGAATGCGCTGTGGGCCTCTTTTACCTCTGGCCGCTCAAAGAAATCCGGTGTGATAAAGGCCATGAGCGCATCCGTGGTCCACTTTATTTCATTCCCCACAGCGTTAAAGCTCTGTTTCACGATTTGGAGGCAGGAAGGGGATAGGCTCAATAGCTCCTCACACCATTTGTCCACTTCCTCTTCGAGTTTCGCCTCGGGAACGACAGAATTTGCCAGTCCCATCTCGAATGCCTGCCGGGCAGTGTATTGACGGCAGAGCATCCACATCTCCTTCGCCCTCTTCAGCCCCAAAACATAAGCCGAAGAAGCCACCAGATGACCGTGGGCCGGGCTTGCCACCCTTGGACCGTTCTGGCCGAAGATAGCATTATCCGCGGCAATAGTGAAGTCACAATGGTATGCCAGATGATTATGGCCGCCGATACAATACCCCTTAACTGCTGCAATAACCGGTTTGAGGCAGTTTTGAATTGCGCCGTCAAAGTCCGCTGGCATGGCCATGCCCCCACCCTCATCTTCAAGACCACCATCAGCTTCCCATTCCATATCACCGCCGACACCGAAGTGATTTCCGGCGCCGGTGTATATAACTACACCGACATCTTTGTCTCGGCTTGCATCAGACACAGTTGTGGATATCTCGCCCCATCCTCTGTCTGTCATGGCATTCATTTTTTCCGGACGGTTAAACATTATCCTTGCCACCGCACCTCCGATATCTCTGTATTTCTTTTCGTACTTTACCTCTTTAAGTTTCAACTTCGTTATCGGTTCCCATTCTGACCAAGCCATTGCTAAAATCCTCCTATAATTGTATTTGCTTCGTTCATTTCTTTCAACAGGGTTTGAGAATCTATGGTGCTGATCTCAGAGGGAAGCTTACCCTCTACCTGCAAAAGCTTTGACCATAAAGGGCAAGCCAAAAGTGATATGCCGGCTTCTTTTGCCGTCTTGAGCAAACGGGACATATCTGTCCATCTCTTGTCCTTTTCACTGGCCATTTGTATGCCCATGCTCGCAGCGTTTTTTACTACTTTAATCTTCGTCCCTCGATTCTCCAGCAACGGTGACCATCTGAAAGATTCACCGGCAAAGGCGGCAAGGGCTTCCCCTGTAAAGACGATTCCAGCGTCACTACCGTTCTTCTTCGCCTCCATGGCTATACCTATGTTGCTAAGGACAGAGTTCTCCAAAGCATCTCGACAGATTAAGACAATATCCATTCTTTCCTCCTTTCGTTATGTACGTTCTAAAGATTACTATTACTGAAACTGTAAAGAGTTGACCTCACCCCCCTTCTTCCGGTCCTTTCAAAGGTTAAAATTTTCATCTTCCTTGACCTTGACAAACAATCTCATCCCTAGATGAACACTAACCTGAATTTGTTATCAGATGTCACAGGCTATGTCAATGGCTAAAATAGTGCCACAGAAATCCTAATTATCAGAAAAATTTCTGAATTATGGGAGAGTGCTTCATAATTAGAATTGCCGGCCTTTTTATCCTTGACTAAGCCAAAGGTCTCCGGTAGATTAGTTTGTGTCCATCCACAAATAGGCCTTTGAGAAAACGGGCATTAATGAATCCCCAATTTTGAAATGAGCAATTTATCGACCTGTGCGGTTGACCGTCAGCTTTTGGCAATTAGCACTTTTTGCCAAGAAGAAATGCCAGATTTCAGATGGATCGAGTTGGCCGGTTTACTGGGCGTCGGGTGTTTACAAGAAAGGATTATATATGTTCAATGCCATAACGGATATTGATGGAATTAAGGTAGGACATGCAGCTAACCTTGAAGGGTTTACAGGTTGTACTGTCATCCTGTGTGAAGATGGGGCGACCGGTGGTATTGATGTCAGAGGATCGGCAGCAGGCACCCGTCAGACAAATTCACTCGAATCACAGCATTTCGTTGAAGAGGTGCACGCAGTACTTCTATCCGGAGGGAGCGCGTTTGGCCTGGACGCCGGGGGCGGTGTGCTCAAGTATTTGGAAGAGAGAGGAAAGGGGTTCCCCACGTCCGCCGCAAAAGTCCCTATAGTACCTACGGCCATCATCTATGACCTATCTTTTGGAAACCACAAGATCCGTCCGGATAAGGAAATGGGCTACATGGCCTGCAAAGGGGCCATATCCGGCGAAATTGAAGAGGGAAGCATTGGTGTGGGCACAGGGGCTGTAATAGGCAAGGCGTTCGGCATGGAGCTGGCAATGAAGGGAGGGTTCGGCACTGCATCGAGACGCCTTCCAAGTGGCCTGGTAGTAGGGGCGGCCGTTGTGGTAAATGCCTTCGGTGATGTGGTGAACAACGACAACAATGAAATAATTGCCGGGGCCAGGGATTCGGAGGAAGGGCATATACTCGTAAATTCCTTTGAACAGATAAAAAAGGGAGTTACAAGCAAAGAGGAGTTCTTCCAAGATACGACCCTGGGGGTTGTGGCTACCAACGCCCTTCTGACAAAGACAGAGGCCATCAAGATCTCACAGATGGCCCACACCGGGTTTGCAAAGACCATTTTCCCCATTCACTTAACCTCTGACGGGGATTTGGTCATTACGCTCTCTACACGTAAACTGAAAGCAGAGATTAATATCGTAGGCCTCCTGGCGGAAGAGGCGATAATCGAGGCCGTCAAACAAGCAATAATGGCGGCAGACGGTTTTGGGATTATGCCAGCGTACAAGGATATTGTCAGAGATTAGATGTGAGAGGATGAAATGGTCAAATGATTCCTCTTATTTGCCCATTCAACAAGCTACGAGATCAGAGGCCATGACTGAAATAAATCGTAATGAAGAGGTGCTGCGATTACTGAAGGGCGCTGAGGGCCGCATATCCGGTGAGGGGATTGCCGGGGAACTGGGTATTTCAAGGGCAGCGGTGTGGAAGCATGTCAGCAGATTGAGAGAAGAGGGCTTCTCTATCGATGCCCGACCCAGATTAGGTTACCGTTTGATCGTCCGGCCCGACAAATTAATACCCACGGAGATACAGGATGGGCTCAACACATCATTTGTGGGGAAAGAGATATTCTACTATCCTAAGACCGAATCAACAAATCTGGTTGCCAAGAAACTTGCGACGGATGGCGCCAAAGAAGGAACTATTGTAATCGCGGAGGAACAGACGAAAGGAAGGGGCAGGTTAGACAGAGACTGGTTATCGCCTGGTGGTAAGAATATCCTAATGTCTCTTATCTTTCGCCCAAAGGTAAGCGCTATGGAGGTCTTCTCTATGACGATGCTGACCTCCTTGGCCATAGTCAAGGCAATTAAGAAGACCACCACCTTAAGCACTCAAATCAAATGGCCTAACGATTTATACATAGGTGAGAAGAAGATCGGAGGGATACTCACGGAGTTCAATGCTGAGCAGGGTCGGGTCAATTTCGTCGTTATAGGTGTGGGGTTGAACGTGAATTTTGATCCATCCGTCTATCCGGAGATCAAAGACCCCTCTACAAGCCTTAGGGATGTCCTTGGTAAGGATGTGCCGAGGTCGGAACTTCTCAGATCCATTCTGAAAGAGATAGAGGACGGTTACAAGTCCTTCGGGGAGGGCAGGGCGTCCCAACTTCGCGAGGAATGGAACACCTACTCTCTAATTACCGGGAAACCTGTAATAATAACCTCTTTGGATGCGGTAGAAGAGGGGATTGCCGAAGCCGTGGACGCGGACGGTTGTCTCATCCTTCGAGACAGCAAAGGCAGGAGGAAAAGGATTTTCTGTGGTGATGTGTCTTTAAGGGTGAGTGAGTGATTTTTTTTGGCGCATTTGTAAACCTGGCAAAGTATGATGGTTGACATTAAATGCCTCTTGGGGTATGCTTGAAAAGATTTCTTAACCATTCTCAGGAGGTAGAACGTTGCGAGAATTTCTTTGGCGTTTAACAGACCGTGTGTTGAAAGGCGGAGAGGTGGCCTATGAGGAGGCATCCGGGCTGCTGGCGATTACCGAGCAGAGGGACATAATCACCTTGATCTGCCTAGCTAACAGCATCCGGGAAGAATTCAAAGGTTCCGTAATTGACCTTTGCGCCATCATGAATGCTAAATCTGGCAGTTGCAGTGAAGACTGTGCCTTCTGTTCCCAATCGTCTCATCATCAGGCCAAGATCGATAGATACCCGTTCGCAGACAAGGAAGATATCGTAAAAAAGGCAAGAGAGGCTAAAAAATTAGGTGCAAATAGATTCAGCATTGTTGTGAGCGGAAGAAACGTCAGAGATCCCCTGGAATTGGAGACCGTATGTGCTGCAATTGAAGCTATCTCCTCGAAGGTGGCCATAGGAAGGTGCGGATCATTGGGAACTTTGACTAGATACGCGGCCAGAGAATTTAGGAACGCAGGTTTGGCATGGTACCATCACAATCTGGAAACCTCGGAGAGTTTCTTCCCCAAGATATGCACGACCCACTCCTACCAGGAGAGGGTTGCTACAGTTAAGATAGCAAAGGAGGAAGGGTTTCGGGTTTGCTGTGGGGGGATATTTGGGCTTGGGGAGACTCGGGGGCAGAGGCTCGAATTGGCGTTTGCCTTGAAAGAATTAGAGGTAGATTCCATACCCCTCAATTTCTTAAATCCCATACCCGGCACCCCTCTGGAAAAGGCCCCCGCCCTTCCCCCAATGGAGATATTGAAGACCATAGCCGTCTTTCGATTCATCCATCCAAGAAAAGATATCAGGGTATGCGGTGGAAGGGAAAGAAACCTGAGAAAGACGCAATCCCTTATGTATCTGGCCGGCGCAAATGCAGCAATGATAGGGAACTATCTCACAACCCCCGGTAGTGACCCAAGAGGGGACCTCCAGTTGATAGAGGACTTGATGTTGGTTCCCCAATGCAACAATGAGGGAGGTACTAATAAGTGGTAACCAGGCATAAAGAACGAGAGCTGGAACTGGATGACAAGAGATATGTTTGGCATCCTTTTACCCAAATGAAGGATTACGTCCAAGAGAGGCCACTCCTCATAGAAAGAGGGGAGGGTTCATTCCTGTGGGATATATATGGCAATAAATACCTCGACGGCATATCTTCTCTCTGGGTTACCGTGCACGGACATCACCGGGAAGAGATAGATCAGGCGATAATCGACCAGGTAAAGAGGGTCTCCCATAGTACCCTTCTTGGCCTGTCCCATCCCCCCGCCGTGGAACTTGCCAGGAAACTGGTGGAGATAACCCCCATGGGTCTCAACAAGGTATTTTACTCTGATAGCGGTTCTACTGCCGTGGAGATCGCCCTGAAGATAGCGTTTCAGTATTGGCTGCAAAAATCGAACGGATCTTCTTCGAAGACGAAGTTTATCTCCTTAACAAATGCATACCACGGTGACACCGTAGGTGCAGTGAGTGTCGGGGGCATTGACCTCTTTCATGAGATCTATCACCCTCTCCTCTTCGAGTCCATCAAAGGGGAATCCCCGTATTGCTATAGATGTGTCTTCGGAAAGACCCATCCGTCGTGTAACCTTGAATGCCTGGGCCAGGTGAAAGAGGTTGTGGAGCAGAATCATTCCCAGACAGCAGCTCTGATCATAGAGCCTATGGTTCAGGGCGCTGCGGGGATGCTGGTCTCTCCTCCAGGTTATCTGAAGGGCATAAGGAAACTCTGCACAAGATATGACGTTCTAATGATCGCTGATGAAGTCGCTGTGGGGTTCGGTAGAACCGGCAAGATGTTTGCGTGTGAACACGAGGATGTAGAACCG
Source organism: Deltaproteobacteria bacterium (assembly GCA_030621455.1). GTDB lineage: Bacteria > Desulfobacterota > UBA8473 > UBA8473 > UBA8473 > JAUXHQ01. The sequence goes on along the minus strand of JAUXHQ010000020.1, from coordinate 6,368 downwards.
GATATCCTGACACTGGGGAAGGGCATTACCGGTGGATACCTGCCTCTGGCAGCCACCATGGCTACGGATGAGATTTACAATGCATTCCTTGGAAAATACGACGAATTCAAAACTTTTCTCCATGGTCATACATACACGGGGAACCCCTTGGCCTGCACTGCTGCCTTGGCCAGCCTCGATATCTTCGATAATGATAGAACCGTTGTCCGGCTCCGGGAAAAGATAGACTTTCTACGAACCGGACTCGAACGGTTCAGAGACCTGGAGAACGTAGGAGATATAAGGCAGAAGGGATTTATGGTGGGGATTGAGCTGGTATCTGACAGGGATTCAAAGGAACCGTTTCCACCCGGAGAGAAGATCGGTGTAAAGGTTATCATGGAGGCGCGAAGAAGAGGTGTAATAATAAGACCCCTTGGCGATGTAATAGTACTTATGCCCTCTTTGAGCATAGGACTTGAGGATTTGGATGAACTGCTCAATGTGACCTTTGATTCCATAAGGCTTGTGACAGAGAGTTGAGACATTCCGCAACAATGAGATCACTCCTCAATAGAACCCTGAGACCGGATATAGACGGTCTGAAGAAATCGGGTACCTACAGGACTTTAAAGACAATTGCAGGACCTGTGGATACCACTGTCTTCATTGATGGCAAGGAAGTCATCCTCCTGTCATCCAATAACTATCTGGGCCTGACCAACCACCCGCGCCTGAAGGAAGCTGCGACTTTCGCTGTAAGGGATTACGGCACGGGGGCCTGTGCCTCCCGATTGATCGCCGGGAACCTGGCAATCCATGAAGACCTTGAGAAAAGGATAGCGAGTTTTAAAGGCTCCCGGGCTGCCGTTGTTTTCTCCACTGGCTACATGGCCAATATTGGGCTGATAACATCCCTTGCAGGCGAGGATGATTTGATCGTAAGTGACGAACTGAATCACGCCAGTATTGTGGATGGCTGTATGTTGAGCAAAGCGGAAGTAAAAGTCTACCCTCACAAAAACGTTGAAGAGCTCAAAAGGCTCCTCTCTCAAGGCAGATCAGCTTCCGCACAAGCTACGTACAGAAGAAGGGTTATCGTCACGGACGGGGTTTTCAGCATGGACGGAGACATAGCCCCCTTACCGGAGATATTGGAGGTTGCGGAGGAGCACCACTCCATTGTAATCGTTGATGATGCCCATGCTACCGGTGTGCTGGGTGAAAACGGAAAAGGGACATTAGAGCATTTTGGTCTGGAGAATGAAAATATAATACAGATCGGAACCTTTAGCAAGGCGTTGGGAAGTCTTGGAGGATATGTAGCAGGGCCGGATGTTATTGTGGAATATTTGAAGAATAAGGCCAGGGGTTTTATATATTCCACGGCCTTGCCGCCAAGTGTTTGCGCTGCTTCCATTGCCGCTCTCGACACCGTGGAGAAGGAACCCTGGATTCGGGGACGCTTATGGGAGAATGTCGCCAGATTCAAGAGAGGACTGACGGCCCTCGGTTATGACATAAGAGCAACTCAAACTCAGATCATACCTATCGTGATCGGAGACACCTCTTTGACTATGGAATTTGCAGAAGCAATATTTGAGGAGGGGATATACGCCCCCGGAATACGGCCACCTACCGTGCCGGAAGGAAAAAGCAGGATACGAGCGACCCCAATGGCGTCTCACACAGATGAGCAGATAGACAAAGCATTAGCCGTATTTGAGAGCGAAGGGAAAAGGCTTGGTATTATTTGAAGAAGGGGAATGAATGAGCAAGGGTATCTTTGTAACCGGCACGGATACGGATATAGGCAAAACCGTGGTGGCTGCAGGATTGGCAGGAGCAATAAAGACCAAAGGTTTGGATATCGGGGTCATGAAGCCGATAGCAACCGGGGCGGTGAAGGCTGAGGGCAGGTTAGTATCCGATGATGTCATGTTTCTCGTAAAGTCAATAGATTGCGACGATGATTTGGGTTTGGTAAATCCCGTAACCCTGGAATTACCTATGGCACCCCTAGTTGCCTCGAGATTAGAAGGGGTTGAGATAGATCTGAACAAGGTCAGGGAGGCTTATTCAACCCTGAGCCGGAGGCACGAATTTGTCATTGTAGAAGGGATAGGAGGTATCCTGGTCCCGATAAAGGAAGGTTACTTTGTCTCCGACCTAGTGCAGGATTTGGATCTGCCCGTCATTATAGTTGCAAGACCCGGCCTCGGGACAATCAATCACACCTTGTTAACAGTGAAAGAGGCCCGGCACAGGGGTATAGAGGTGCGAGGCTTTATTACCAGCGGCGTGGCCAAACAAGGATCCGGGATAGCCGAAAGAACGAACCCGGAAGTCATACAGGCAGCATGCAGTATCCCCTTCCTGGGAGCCCTTCCTTTCGACCCTAAGGTAGATGTTTCTTCGGGTGAAAGGGGAGATATCATCGAGTTGACCTTGAAGCACATAGATGTGGGGAAGATATTGTGAGTCACTTCTCAATGCCGTACTCTTTAATCTTATACAGAAGCGTCCTGATGCTTATCTCCAGAAGCCTGGCCGCATGGGTATGATTACCTCCCGTCTTTCTCAGAGCCCGTCTAATCAGATCTTCTTCCATCATCTTCGTGGTCTTCTTGATTGAAAGCTCATCCCCCAGGGAAGCAAGACCGGTTAACATGCTTCCATTCCGGATCTCCGGTGGCAGGATTTCTCTTTCAATCTCATTCGACTCACTCAGTACCATTACCCTCTCTATGGTGTTCTCCAATTCCCTGACGTTTCCTGCCCAATTATGGTTCAATAAGAGATTTAAGGCGTCCTTAGTTATCCCTTCAATACCAGTGCCCAGCTTCCCATTGTATTTTTCGATGAAGTGGTCGACAAGAAGGGGGATATCGTCTTTCCTTTCTCGAAGCGGGGGGATACTTATGGGCAAAACGTTCAGTCTATAAAAAAGATCGGCCCGGAAACTCCCCTCTTCGACCTCTTGAGAGAGATTCTTCACACTCGCCGCGATGATCCTGACGTCAACGGGGATAGATCCGTTCTCTCCCAAACGTCGTATCTCCTCCTCCTGAAGCACGCGTAAAAGCTTGACTTGGAGCTTAAGGGGGAGTTCGCTTATCTCGTCCAATAAAAGGGTGCCGCCCTCTGTCTCTTCAAATAATCCTTTCTTGTCCTTATGGGCATCCGTGAATGCCCCTTTAACGTGGCCGAAGAGCTCGCTCTCCAACAGATTTTCAGGTATTGCTCCACAGTTTATTGCAACAAAAGGTCTCTCGCTGCGAACGCTGTTGTAATGGATAGCCCTCGATATCAACTCTTTGCCCGTACCACTCTCACCCATCAATAAGACCGTGGTCTTATAGCCGGAGATCTTCCTGATGGTATTAAATATCTCTCTCATGCCCGAACTCTTGGCAATGATATTCCCGAAGCTGTATTCTCTCCTGATTTCCCTTTTGAGTGATGTGTTTTCCCACCTCAACCTTTCTCTCTCTTCAACCTTTTTCAACGTCAGGATGATCTCGTCAGGTTTGAAAGGTTTTGAGATATAGTCATAGGCCCCCAGTTTCATTGCTTCGATAGCAGTGTCCATGGTCCCGTAAGCCGACATCATGATGACTGTCAGGTCTGCCCTTTTCCCCTGTAGTTCTTGCAGGAAAGACAACCCATCCATTTCGGGCATCCTGACATCGCAGAGGATTATATCAAAATCCGTGTCTTCCAGCTTGTCCAGGCCGTCTCTTCCATTTACCGCCGTAATGACATGAAACCCCTCTTTCCCCAAAAGGGCCGAAAGCATGTGTCTCATGTTCTCTTCGTCATCTATCACTAATAGCTGTTTCTTCGGCATATTGCTAACATTTCTCGCTTTCTTTAGTGATGGGCAGCAGTATTATGAAGGTCGTTCCCTTCCCTTCCTCGCTTTCCACCCTAATATGACCGTTGAAGGACTCCACAATTCTCAAACAGGTTGTGAGCCCCAGTCCGGTTCCCTTTCCAGGGGGTTTAGTGGTGTAGAACGGATCAAAGACGTTGAGTATATCCTCTTTCTTAATGCCGCATCCAGTGTCGGAAACCTTGATTGTTACGTACCTTGAACTGTCTCTTAGTATCCTATAGACGGTTCTGGAGGACGAACCCTGGCGCATGTGCGAATAGTCCAGATCGGAAGGGTCATCCTTTCGCCTCCGTGACATACTGCCAACGCTTGTGTCAGCCTCACTCCGGGGCGCGGTTTGACCGGTTTGAATGGCAATATCTCCCCCTTCAGGCATAGCATCGCCGGCATTGATTATAAGGTTTATCAATACCTGCTGAAACTGGTTTTCATCGACCCGTACGTAAGGGAGGTCTTCCTCCAAGCTAAGGTCCACCCTGATATTCCGGAGAACCTTTTGTGGGGAAAGCAACGAGATAGTGCCCTCAATGATCTTATTTACCTCTGCATCCTTAACCTCTACCTCCGATGGACGGGAGAAATCGAGTAAATTCCTCACTATGGTATTGATCCTGTTGCTTTCAGATTCGATCCTCGTTAAGTAATTTTTTTCTTCTTCCTTGCTCGTTGTTCCACTTCCCAGGATGTGTACATACCCCAGTATGGCGCCCATGGGGTTTCCAATCTCATGTGCAACACCGGCAGCCAATCTCCCCACGGAAGCGAGTTTTTCTGAGCGAATGACCTCTTTGTGGACCTCTTTTAGCTCCACACTTGTCTTTTCGATGGATTCAACGTATTCTTTCAACCTCCTGGACATCCTGTTAAAGGACATGTACAGTTTGCCGATCTCGTTTATATTGCTGCCCTCCATCCTTTGACTGAAATCCCTGTCGCTAATCCTCTCCGTAGCCACCAGCAAGGAATTTATTGGCCTCACTATGCTTCTGGATAATAGGAAGCCTCCCAGTATACTAATGATAATGGAGTCGAAGACAATATAGAGGAGGATAATCTTCTGTGTTCTGGCAATACTCTCTTGAACATCAGCAAGAGGCATGGTTGCCCTTATACCTCCTACTATCCTGGCCCCCAGGTAGATGGGTGCAAATACTATCAATTCATCGCTTACCCCCCAGAAGAGCCATTTGCCCGGGTTCCCGAATCTTGTAATTACTCTTCCACCGGACATGGCCTCATCCAAGTCTTTCCACTCAATTACAGCTCCGTCCGCCACGTTTCCGCTGTCTGCCATTACTCTGTGTTCTCTGTCGATTATGAGGAGTGAGTTCAACTCACTTGTTCTAGCAAATGAGTGTGAGAGCCTTGCAAGTCTCCAACCTTCTGTTCCCTTTTGAAAAGACTCGGGATCTCCTTGGAATATTGAATCTATAGTACTCTGAATAGAACTGACCAGGATGTTTCCACTCGTTATTTTCTCCCTGAGTATACTACTTGCAGTAATCTTCAGCGTTGCTATACTTATTAATCCAACAGTAACCACCATGAGGACGATTAGGTTCAAGATAATCTGAGTTCGAAGGCCGGATTGCAGTAATCTCATGATGTAAGTTATAGGTGTCAGGTGTAAGGAAAAGAGATTATACTCATGATTGTAGCAGCTTACACCGAAAAGCCATCCATGATAGGGGGCGTTTCTCACCACCCCAGGTAATACCTGATTATAATATCCCCCCAAAAGAGGTAAACCATTGCGCCGATCGCCAGGAACGGACCGAACGGTATGGCGTATGTGCGGTCCTTCCCCGCTATTGCCATTAGGGTCAACCCCACCAAGGAACCAAGGGCTGAGCCTATGAATATGGTCAAGAGTACGGATTTCCAACCAAGGAATGCCCCTATCATGGCAAGGAGCTTAATATCTCCGCCCCCCATCCCCTCCTTTTTGGTGAAAAGGTGGTATCCCACCGCCACAAGGAAAAGAGATCCGCCGCCTATGGCAATACCTATTAAGGAATCAATGATGGTTATTTCATCAAGGAAGATGGAGGCTATCAATCCCAGGATAATCCCCGGTAGAGAGATAATGTCCGGGATGAGACGATGCTGCAAGTCGACAAAGGTCACAACAATTAAGGCGAAGCAAAAGATCAGGTAAGTAAGGTAGCTGAGGGAAAGGCCAAACTTCAGGAAGAGCGCCAGGGAGACGAGGCCTGCAAGCGCTTCGACTATCGGATACCTGATCGGTATGGGGTGCTTACATTTCCTGCACTTCCCACCCAGGAGAAGAAAACTGAGGACAGGGATATTGTCATAGAACTTTATGGAGTTATGGCAGTTCGGGCAATAGGAACCCGGAGACACTATCGACTGACCTTCTGGAAGACGGAATATACATACATTCAAAAAACTGCCGACTATGGATCCAAAAATGAAAGGAATAATGTATTCGACGAAAATCTCCATGTTGCCTCTGAACTTAGCGCCCTTC
>JAUXHQ010000093.1 GCA_030621455.1 Deltaproteobacteria bacterium | reverse complement strand
GCGGATTACTGTGGTAATCCACTCGAACCGCCATCAGCGCTTAAGGTTTTCAGTTATTGATATTTCACGATGGTCCAACCCGGTACCTATAACTTAAACGGATTTCTGTGTCAAGCATCTGCTCTTCATGTGACCCTGAAAAAATGGGACCTGTGCAGTTGGGCAGGATTGTGTTAAGCGCCCGGCAAGCGGTAAACTTGACCAACTTGCACCGTTGAAAAAATGTGAGGTTATTGTGTTGACACCTGAGTCGAATTTTGATATTTTCACTGAACTGAAATTCCTTTAAGGATTAACCACTTAATTAGGAGGCAAGAAAGCAATGGCCAATGGCGGTAAGGACTGGGGGCAGTCCCCCCCGGATCTTGAAGAGATCATCAACAGTATTAAGAATAAACTCGGAGGAAAGTTTCCCATAGGTCCTATTTTAATTGGGATTGCGGTCTTAGTGTGGCTGGCCTCGGGCATCTACATTGTGGCGCCGGATGAGGTCGGGGTGGTAAAGAGGTTTGGCAAGGTGGCCTATACCACCGGGTCCGGCCCGCATTACCACCTGCCGCGGCCCTTTGAGGCAGTCTTGAAACCGCAGGTGACCAAGGTCAGAAGGTTGGAAGTAGGGTTCCGTACCGTAGTTGTGGGTCCACCGGCAAGATACAGGGCGGTTCCTGCGGAGTCATTGATGCTTACTGGCGACGAGAATATCGTGGACATGCAGTTCATTGTCCAGTACAAGATAAAGGATGCCGCTAATTACCTGTTCAATATCAAGGAACCTGACAAGACAGTGAAAAAGGCTGCTGAAGCGGCTATAAGAGATGTTGTAGGGAAAAACAAGATCAGTGATGCATTGACAGTTGGGAAGTTCCAGATACAGCAAGACACAAAACGTCTTCTGCAGCGTATCTTGGACGAATATAAGGCAGGCATAAGTATTGAGGCTGTCCAGCTCCAGGACGTCCATCCCCCCAAAGAAGTGGTGGCTTCGTTTAAGGATGTTGCAAGCGCCAAGGAAGACAAGATAAAGTTTATCAACGAATCTGAAGGTTATAGAAATGACATCCTTCCCAAAGCCAAGGGAAAGGCATCTCAAATAGTGAATGAGGCCCAGGGGTACAGCGAGGCTAAGATCAAGCAGGCAGAGGGTGATGTGAGCAGGTTTACGCAGATATTGAAGGAGTATCGCAAGGCGAGGGATGTGACCAAGAAAAGACTCTATCTGGAGACCATGGAGGAGATATTTGCGGATATAGAAAAGGTCATTATAGACAGTAAACACAGTGGAAATGTCTTGCCGATCCTCCCGCTCCAAGGGCTAGGATCATTTAAGACCAAAATAACGGATAAAGAATAAGGCGGTAAGGTCGGGGAATAGACTTACTGCCTGTAACGAGTGGAGGATAACTCATGAAAAAGAGTATGTATATTGTTGGTGTTGTTGCTATAGTTTTTCTGATTGTCTCAAATATGACCTTTTACACCGTAGACCAGACGGAATATGCCATCATTATCCAGTTGGGCAAGCCGGTACGGGTGGTACTCGATCCTGGTCTGCACATAAAGATTCCCTTTGTTCAGCAGATCACCTATTTTGATAACCGAATCCTTGACTATGATGCCGCGCCCGCAGAAATCCTGACCAAGGATAAGAAAAACCTGGTGGTTGACAATTACTCGAAATGGAAGATAAAGGCGCCGCTGAAATTCTACAAAACCGTCAAGAATGAGGCCGGGGGGCAGTCCAGGCTCGACGATATCATATATTCCCAACTGAGGGTGCAACTGGGCCTGCATACCCTCAACGAGATCATCTCCGAGGCGAGAGATGACATCATGAAAAAGGTCACGGCCAAAAGTAACGTGATTTCAGCTCGCTACGGTATAGAGGTCGTAGATGTAAGGATAAAGAGGGCCGACCTTCCTCCTGAGAATGAACGGCATGTATTCGAGAGGATGAGAGCGGAGAGGGAGAGGCAGGCAATGAAATATAGATCCGAAGGCAGGGAGGCGGCCTTAAAGGTTAAAGCTTCCGCTGATAGGGAGAGGACAGTAATACTGGCGGAGGCCTACAAGACGGCTGAAGAAACAAAGGGAGACGGAGATGGCAAGTCCATAAAGATATATGCCGAAGCATATCAACGAGACCCAAAATTCTATGAATTCATAAGGAGTCTTGAGGCTTACAGGAAATCACTGAAGAAGGGGACTACAATGGTTCTCTCCCCGGAGATGGACTTCTTTAAGTATTTGGGGAAAGAACGGTAACTTTTTACGAAACACTCAGCACGCTTCACACTACAGTGCAAAGTCTGAAGTGACTAAAGTTAAGAAATAAAAAACCTTAACTTTAGCTCACTTCAAACTTTAGTCACTTGTAACTTCTCTTTAAACCGACAAGTTACGCTATGTCTTGTTCCTTGTCAGTATCGTCACCACGGAATTTGATATGCCCCTTCCGCCGACATTATGTTGCAGACCATAACCATTCCTGATCTTGACCTGTCTCTTCTCGTTTACGCTTGGGTCGCCGCCGCCATTTGATTCTCTTACTTCCTCCCTCAATTGCCAGTACAATTCAGCTATCTGTGCAATACCGGTTGCCCCCAAAGGATGCCCTTTTGACATCAAACCACCGCTGGGATTAACTGCAACTATACCGTCCAGGTCCGATTTGCCGCTCTCAATGAATTTTCCTCCCTCACCCTTTTGGCAGAACCCCAGATCCTCATAGTCGATTATCTCAGTGATAGAAAAACAGTCATGGACCTCCGCCACATCTATGTCGTCAGGCCCAATCCCGGCCATAGCGTATGCCTGTTTAGCCGCCCTAACGGATGCCACAAACTCCGTAAAGTTCTCCTTTTCATGGACATAAAATGTATCGGTCCCCATGCCGAAGCCTGCAACGTATATCGGTTTATCCGTATACTTTTCAGCCAGGTCGGCCCTGCAGATTATTGCCGCGGCCGCTCCGTCCGTCTGAGGACAACAGTCCAAGAGGTTCAGGGGACTGCACACCATCGGTGACTTGAACACGTCTTCTATGGTAATCTCATATCTGTAGTGAGAATACGGATCATATACGCCGTTTCTATGGTTCTGCACTGCTACCAAGGCCATCTGTTCCTTGGTGGTGCCGAACTCATGCATGTGCCGCATGGCCTGAGGAGCAAACATAGTCATGGCAGTCTCTCCCCGCTGAATCACCGGGTGCCCCTGGGCAGCCAAGGAGAGCATCTCTGCCGTTGACTTGTCTCGCATCTTTTCCGCCCCCATTACTAAAGCCACGTCATATACCCCTGATGCGACCCCAAGGCACGCGTTCCTGAATCCGTCGCTTCCCGTGGGGCAACCGTTTTCTATATGCGTGCAAGGGATACCCGCGAGTCCGATATTGCCTACCAGAGATACCCCTGCGATGGTCTGTGTGCCGTGGGCTCCCGGCCTGCAATCGGCGACCCATGCCGCCTCAATGTCTTTCGGGTCGAAGCCTTTGTCCACTTGGCTGATGGCGTTTAGATAAGCTTCCTCAACCATGACCTCCCAGTCTTTCTCAAATAATTCTCCAAATGGTATTATTCCTACTCCGACTAATGCCACCTTGTTCCATCCCATCTCTATTACCTCCCACGGATTTTTTATTGGATTCTTATCGGCCTGAATACGTTTCCATACAGGTTTACGTTGTCCTCTGAAGCCAGTTTACGTAAAACCAATTCTACGGACATATCGATCTTTACATCTTCGGGGGGAATCTCAGTCCCCAATGCCCTATGCCTGACCCCGTCGTCCAGATCAGCAATGATGATCGGGAGAGGGGATTCGAACCCCGGAGGCATGTAATAGTTCACACAGAACGTATGCACCTTTCCTCTCCTTTCAAGCATAACCTCCTCGAATTGCGTATTGCCACATCTTATGCATATCTTCCTCTGAGACGGCGGAAAGTTCACATAACCGCAGTTCAAGCACTTGGCGCCGATCAGTCTATAGAGCTCGGAACCGGCTCTCCACATGAGGGGAGACAGGGGAGAGACCCCCAGTTCTGCCGGTTTCTCGTCCTTTGTGAGGGCGCCCTTGCCCCTCAGATACCGTGGATAGTCTATATATGCCTTGCTCGCCACATATGAATCGTATGTTTTAGATCTGTCCCTTGCCTCCTCTATAGGTTCTCTTATAGAAAAGTAGAGCGCGTCACTTGTACCCGAGCCGTAAGACACGGCCAGAACCTTATCCCCGGGAACCGCCCTGTCAAAGATCGATGACAGGCCGATGAATAGACAGCCAGCGCCCGTATCTCCAATGTCCTGAAATATGGACCCCAGTTTCATCTGGTCAGGGGTTACTTTGAGTCTTTTGGCTATCCCGGCGGGAAGTCTTGCATCGGGTTGTTGAAAGACAACGTGCTGAAACTGGTCTACAGTTAAGCCGGTCTTTGACAGCAACCCCTGTGTGGAATTGAAAATGTGGTCCGAATACCCGTATTGTCGCGTAAACCTCGGTTCATAGTCCTTTACGTAGGTGTCTCCCTGACCCCTCCAGTTGTCTCTGAAGTTGCTCGAATAGACATGAGCACACTCAAGGTCCGCCACGGTATCCTTGCCTCCCACTATAAAAGCAGCTGCGCCGCCGCCGAAAAACATCTCCATATTGCTCCCCGGTGAAGCCGGACGATAATCAGAGCCTATTACCAGCCCATATTTAATCCTGCCCGACTCCACTGCGTCTACGCATGCCTTCAGCGCTGCAACCCCCGCCCTTGGTGAAGTTGTGAAGTCCATTACATCGATGTCGTCTCTTGCCCCAAGTGTCTGAGCGATGATCCCTATGGATGAATGTTCGATGTTGGGGGAGGAATCCGTGCTTAAGTATATGGCGTCTACCTCTTTGGCATCATTCAACCCGGCATGTTCCAGGGCGTTAAATGATGCCTCTATAGCCATGGTTACGACATCCTCATTCTGGTTAAGAACAGCGTTTTCTCCCTTACCGCGTCCTCCCCACGTTTTCGCTATTTCTTCTCTTTTAATGCGATATCTGGGGATATACACTCCATAACCCACTATTCCCGGTGCCATATTATCTCCTTTGCCTGACGAATTGTAATGAGTGCCCATCCATAAGCAGGCATTTTAAGAAATGGGCGCTAACGAGTTTCCAATTCAGAAATGATAAAGTTTTCGCGAGATGAATGAAGTATGGGATTATGCTACGGCATATAACACATACCGCACAAACAATCCCGCAGACTGGTGCAGAGATTTTAAGATAGGGCCATTTCCGAACGTAAACTGATTGTGTAATTTCCGCATCTTTCATATATACCAAAAAGTAGTTTACACTTTACTTGTATCGCTCCAGGTCTCAGGTGTCAATGTTCAGGCCTTGTGTTTCTCTTTCCTGACACCTGAAACCTGAAACCAAAAAGCATTGTGATGGGCAATTTTCACCAGCCCAGAATTTGTCTATTCTCCCTTGTTCCCACGCTTAAGCGTGGGAACAAGACTACGTATTTTTACGGATATGCTTGACGACCGACTCTATGGAGGAATCCGCCCTGAAGACCTCGCTCACACCGAGTTCCTTGAGGAGAGGGATGTCTTGTTTCGGGATTACCCCCCCCAGTATTACAAGTATGTCGTCGAGTTTTTTTTCTTTAAGAAGGTCTATTACGTTCTTACTGTGAACAAGGTGTCCGCCGGCCAGAAAGCTTAATCCGATAACATCCACATCTTCTTCTTCGGCAGTCTTGACAACCGTCTGGGGCGTCTGGAGAGTCCCTGTATAGACTACCTCCATACCATTATCTCTAAGCATCTGACTTATCACCCTGGCCCCCCTGTCGTGGCCATCCAAACCAACCTTGGCGATCAGTACCTTTAACCTTTTGTTCGAACCCATAACCATTTCCATTCTTCCCTGGGGACGCGGCTTGAAGTTATTCACCCGCTCCTCAAAACGGCGGTTTTACCAAATCAAACGGATCATAACTCAAACCATTAGCCATCCGTATAGTCCCCAAAATCTCGCCTATGGTGGCGTAAACGGAGGTGGCATCTATTATGAAGGGAAGCAAATTCTCCCTCTTCTCTTTCTCCATGGCTTTAGTATACAAAATATCCAGATGTTTCTTAACCTTATCATTGTCTCTCGTTTTCTTGAGCTCTTTCACATTGGTTATCTGTCTTGAAATCGATTCAGGTGGCGTTACATGAACTTCCTCCTTTGTGTCCTCTTCAGGAGGTATGGTAAAATCATTTACCCCTACCACAATCCTTTCCTTATCCTCTACCTCTCTCTGATAATCTAGGGAACCCTTCTCTATCTCGTTGTCGTACCAACCCCTCTTCACGGCCTCAACCATGCCGCCCATCTCCTCGATATCCGCCATAATGGTCAAGGCCTCTTCTTCGATTCTCTTGGTAAGATTTTCAATATAATAGGAGCCTGCCAGGGGGTCGGCCACATTTGCCACCCCTGTTTCGTATGCCAGTATCTGCTGAGTTCGCAAGGCCAGCATGTGAGACTGTTCCGTCGGCAGGCAGATGGGTTCATCAAACGAACAGCAATGTAGGGACTGCACGCCTCCCAAAACAGCGGCCATCGCTTCGTAAGCCACTCGGATGATATTATTTAGGGGCTGCTGGGGGACCAGCGAGCAACCGGACGTATGAACACCGAATTTGAACTTCCATGATCTGGGGTCCTTCGCGCCGAACCTCTCCTTCATTATCCTTGCCCAGAGCCTTCGGCAAGTCCGGAGTTTTGCTATCTCTTCGAAAAAATCTATGTGAGCAGAACAATAGAAGGCAATCCTCGGGGCAAAACTGTCTACGTCCAACCCTCTGGCCAGACTTTTCTCAACGTAATCAATGGCGAAAGCCGAGCCAAAGGCAACCTCTTGAGCAGCATTGAGACCTTGCTCCCGCAAGTCATACATATTTATGTTCATAGTATACCACGACGGCATATATCTCGCGCAGTACTCTACGATATCTATAGCATTTTCTACCATCACATCGATGGGTAGGAATTTGTCCCTGTACCCGCTGTAGTAATGATGTGCCGGGTCGTTCTGTATGGTCCCTCTAAACTTCGATATATCTAACTTCCTTTTTTTGCCGAGGGCAACATACTGCGACATTACCACCGGAGCGCTGCAAGAGGAGGCGAT
>JAUXHQ010000185.1 GCA_030621455.1 Deltaproteobacteria bacterium | reverse complement strand
TTTAGGAGCCCCTCTATACCACACAATGGTTGACTGTAACTGGCGTTAGAAATTCCACAATATAACAACCCCATCTATCCCGACCAACAAGAATATTACCGCTACTGAATGTGAGAACTGAATATCAGTCTGAACTCCGCGAGAGGGGCACCTCCTAATTAACGAATTGAAAAGAATACATAACTGTAAATCTTTATTTTTAGAATATAAATAAAGCAATTTCTGTGCCAGCTTTATTCCGAAACCTCAACAGGTTTACAGTTATTGCCAGTTGCGCTTATAAAGCGTTGGACAACCAACACCCCGAAACAACATTGTATCCTTTGATGTCAAAAGTGGGGCACTAATGTCAAAATACGGTTAAATGTATTCATTGGCCTGGATAAGTTAATGAAATAGTTGAGTATAGGGACAGGAAGGTATGTGGGACATTTTGGTTAAGGCTGTGGCGTTATGCACAACAGATGCGATCAATAAAATGAAAACCGACACATACGAAACGTAACCCCAGGGGGTCAATATTCTATGTTATACTTATCTAGTTTTCTGTAAAGGGTCCTTCGATCGATCCCCAGTATCCGTGCTGCCCGTATCTTATGTCCCCTTGTTTTCTTCAGTATTTTAGCGATATAGCTCTTCTCAAGCTCTTTAATGGTGACATCTTCAGACAGAATATCATTTTGTGTAGGCCCCCTTCCGGCATTTCTAATGTTGTCCGGAAGATCCTCGACCGATATCTCCTCATGGTCACCAAGGGCTATGGCTCGTTCGATTACATTCTCCAGTTCTCTCACATTTCCTGGCCAGTCATGTTTCAAAAGGAGATTCCCGGCTTCTCTGGAGATAGACTTGGCACGCCTTTCCCCTTGGCTATATTTAATGAGAAAATGATTTGCCAAGAGGAGTATATCATCCTGACGATCTTTAAGATCCGGTAAGGTTATTGTAATAACATTTAGCCGATAAAAGAGGTCCTCTCTAAAATCGCCTCTTTTCACTGCTTCTTCCAGGCTTTCGTTACTCGCTGCCATGAGCCTGATGTCAATCTTGAAAGTCTCTGCCCCACCAACCCTTCTTATCTCTCTTTCCTGTAAAACTCTCAGCAATTTTACCTGCATGCTCGGACTTACATTGCCGATCTCGTCCAAGAACACAGTTCCCCCATTCGCTTCCTCAAACAAACCCTTTTTTGTTGCAATGGCTCCTGTGAAAGCGCCTCTTACGTGGCCAAAGAGCTCGCTTTCAAGAAGTGTGTCAGGTATTGCCGCACAATTGACGGAAACAGAGGGTTTATCCCTTCTGGGACTGTTAAAATGCACGGCTTTTGCAACGAGTTCTTTCCCTGTTCCGCTCTTGCCATAAATCAAGACAGTGCTCGAGCTACGAGCCACACGTCTTATGAGGTCAAAAACTTCCTGCATCGCCTTGCTTTTGCCAATGATGTTGTCAAACTTGTATTTAATCCTGACCTCTTTACGAAGCGACTCAACCTCCTCACGAAGCCTTTTTTCTTCCAACGCCTTCTCGACAACCACTGATATTTCGCTCATCTTAAAGGGCTTAGTTATGTAGTCATAGGCCCCCTTTTTCATGGCCTCTACCGCAGAGTCTATGGAACCAAAGGCGGTCATTATGATCATGTATATGTCCGGCCTTGTCTTTTTGACAGCCGCCAAGACCTCCATCCCGTTCATCTCCGGCATTCTTACATCAGCTATAATTATATCGAAGGGGTGCTCTTCTACCTTCCTCAGGGCGGCTATTCCGTTGGAGGCTGTATCAACGTAAAAATTTTGCCTCATTAAGACTTTCTTGAGCAGGTTCCGCATCCTTTCTTCATCATCAACCACCAATATTTGTGCATTTTCATTATTTGACATTGGTATCCTCGCGAGCGTGAATAGGTAGTCTCACTATAAACCTAGTTCCTTCATCAACATTGCTTTCAACATCAATAGTACCCCCATGGTCCTCGATTATTCGGTGACTCACAGTCAACCCGAGACCAGTTCCTTTGTCTACTTCTTTAGTTGTAAAGAAGGGATCAAATATCCTTTGAATGTTTTGTGGGTGAACTCCAATACCCGTGTCAGAGATACTAATCTCTGCAAACCTATCATGACTTGAAGCAGAAAATGACGGCTTGACCAGCCTCGTAGAAATGCTCAGGGTACCTCCGCAGGGCATGGCGTGTACCGCGTTAACAAATATATTTATAAAGACCTGTGTAAGCTGGTTATCATCGCCCGTGACCATTGGCAGATCTTGCTGGAAATCGGTAACCACCTTAATTTCTTTAATCTTTTTTTTCGGTATCTGATGGTCTGTCAACTTTAGCACATCATTGATTAATGCGTTAATATCCGTTGGTTTGAACTCAGGTTGGTTATATCGGGAAAATCTCAGCAATTGCCTTACCAGCTTGGTTATGTTTTCAGTCTGGGAGATTATGATCTTCAGGTCCTCAGCCTTGGGGTTATCTTCTTCGAGTTCCATCATCAAATACTCTGCCGTACCCAGGATCACATTCAGCGGGGTCCCCACTTCGTGGGCCAGGCCTGCTGCCAGTTCTCCAACAGTAGCCAATTTCTCAGACTGTTGCAGTTGTCGCTCTATTCGCTTGAACTCTGTAAAGTCTTTGCCGATTCCCAATGTTCCGATTAGCTCTCCGCTACTGTCTTTGAGCAGGGATACGGACAGGTTCATGGTAACTGTCCTATCCTTTCTTTTTCCGTTCTCAACAATCATCTCGGTTTCATAGTTCTTCAGTCCTCCCTTCTCATAAAGTCTCTTCATTATCTTTTTTGCTTCATTTTTCCCTTTTAAATAGTAATCAGATATAGGGGTGCCCACTACATTTTCCGCTTTGTAGCCAAATATATCTTCAGCACCTTTACTAAAAAGGGTTATTATCCCCTTCATATCGGTCGCAATAAAGGCATCTATAGAGCTGTTGACAAGGATTTCCAGATAAGACTCATGCCTTTTGTTGTCTATAGCCCTCACTTCTTTAATTTTCATCTTTTCCTATTCTTCCAGAGTATTATACCTTGACATGTGACTTGGGATGATACCAAAGTATACTCTCAAGGTCAATCCCATTTTTCCGGAAGTTAATTTATAGATGGCACTAACTATGGCATTTCCCCTGACAAAAAAACACGACCTGTGCAGTTGGTCAGGTGTGCCGCTTGCCGGCTACTTATTTCGTTTGCTTGTTATGAACTACAATCTGGCATAAGGTTGTATGTATAATGGGTTTATACGTTTCTTCTGTATATTTGGATGTTGGCCAGTCCCTTACGTATAACAAGCAAACGAAACAAGCAGCCGGCGCTTAACGCAATCCTGTCAACTGAATCATCGGAGACACTTCAAGACTCTAGGTTTGTGTAACTGCACAGGTCGAAAAAACAGGCAAGATAGTGGTTATTGTCGGTTGTGTTTGGGAATTGACATTTGAGACTTTTGGGGTATAATGACACACCACACAGAGAGAGCCAACTGGAGGAGTACATCAAACAAATGATTAAAGCTATTAAAGGGTTTCACGATATACTGCCGGGCGAGGTTGAGAAATGGCAGTTTGTTGAGGCCAAGGCAAGAAAAATATTTGAGACGTTTGGGCTTTCAGAGATAAAGATCCCTGTTGTAGAAAGGATAGAACTATTTGCCCGGAGTATTGGAGAAGCTACAGACATAGTCGAGAAGGAAATGTACACATTTCCTGATCGAAAAGGTGAGTTGATTACTCTTCGCCCTGAGGCTACCGCTTCTGTTGCCAGGGCATATATCGAACACAGGCTTTATGAGAATAAGCCTGTGGCGAAGTTCTATTGTATCGGTCCCATGTTCAGGCATGAAAGGCCACAAAAGGGCCGGTACAGGCAATTTCACCAAGTAAATGTCGAAGTTTTGGGGACATCGGATCCGGCCAGTGATGCTGAAATGATGACCATGTTGAGCCATTTCTTGACCGAGATAAAGGTAACAGAGGTTGAACTCCAGATTAATTCACTGGGCTGTCTTGGTTGTAGGGCTCCCTACAGAAAGGAACTGATTCTGTTTATGGTAAACAAGTCAGCGGAGTTATGTGTGGATTGTCAAAGAAGGGTCCAGACGAATCCATTGAGAACCTTTGATTGTAAAAATAAGATATGCCAGGAGGTTACTACTTTGGCTCCAAAGATCTTGGAGCATATATGTGCGAATTGTAACCATAACTTCGAGGAGGTTCAAAGAAATCTGCGAGAATTGGGTGTGTCTTATAAGATTAATCCCCGATTGGTGAGAGGACTCGACTACTATACAAAGACTACATTTGAGGTGGTAACCGATAAGTTGGGGGGGCAGAATGCTGTTGCAGCTGGAGGGAGATATGATGGATTGATCAAAGACCTAGGCGGTCCTGATATACCGGGTTTGGGGTTTGCCATTGGCCTGGAGAGGCTGATATCTCTTATCCCGGCAGAGAGAGACCTTTCAAGGTCGCCCCACATCTTTATCGCGTCCCTTGGGAGTGATGCTAAGATAGAGGCAATGAAATTGGCGAACAAGTTTCGGTTTGTGGGCATCAGGACCGAGATAGGCTATGATGGGAAGAGCTTGAAGAGTCAGATGAGGTGGGCCAACAGGCTTAACGCGAAATACGTAGTGATCATAGGTGATGAGGAACTAGCCTTGGGGAGGGTCATCTTGAGGGACATGGCAAAAAAGGAACAAGAGGAGATCGAGCTGACAAGGATAGTCGAAGAAGTGAATTTGAGAAAAGAAATAACTTGATTTATCCCCGTTAATATAGTACCAAGTATTGCGATCTGTGCAGTTGAGCAGGTTTACCACTTAACGCAATCCAGTTAGTGCCCATCCATTAATGGCCTCTTAAGAAAGGGGGCACTAGCAAGTTTCCAATTCAG
>JAUXHQ010000002.1 GCA_030621455.1 Deltaproteobacteria bacterium | reverse complement strand
TGAACGCCTGCATACCTGTATTGCCCCTCAGCAGAGCATTGGCCACACAATAGGAAATACTGAATTTACCTTCCAGACCCGTGGATGGGGCTGGTTTCCCGGCGGCATCTATGGCGAGTTCAGAGCAATAGATCTTCATCGATTTGATCTCGTCAGGGTTCAGGCCTTCTTTCTTCACAATTTCCAAAGCTGCTTCGATAGGAGAATGGGTGGCATGGCAGGAGGCGTGGTATTTCTGTGCCATGTTGTCAATCTCCCAGGTCTTCCCAAGGGTACCGAGAACGTCTATATTCATCTGTCCCTGCAAGACCTGTAAGAACCCGTGCTGACCTTCGAGTATGTCCTCTGCGCTCGTAAAACCCTCACCCGCGAGGAGGGCAGACATCAAACCGGCCATCGATGATTTCCCTGCATGAAACGGCTTACACATGGTTCCGAATACCCTTTTTAACCCTGAGGCCTGCGTCCCGGCGATCCCCAGAGCGAATACGGTCTGTTGCTCATCAAGCCCCAGGACCCTTGCCGAAGCCGCCGCGGATGCAAGGTGACCCATGGTCGAGGTTCCGTGCCATCCTGCCATATAGTGTCCCATGCCTGCACATAACCCCACGCACGAGCCTGCCTTCAGCCCTATGATATAAGCCGTCATAAAATCAGAGCCACTCTTCCCTTTCCATTCGGAGAGTGCCAAGACCGATGGGAATAGAGTCACTGATGGGTGTCCCTGGAAGGGCAGAAGCGAATCGTCATAATCTAAGGCATGGGATGCAGCGCCGTTTATCAACGCAGCGTGCTCCACCGATCTTTTTATACCGTGTCCAAGGACGGATGCCTGTTCATTTCCACCCATGAGACCGGTATACTTTATTAGCTTTACTACAAGGGGTTCGTCTTTTCCTGCCAGGGTAACGCCGAGCCAATCCAGGAAACAGACCTTCGCATGATTGTAAACCTCGGCAGGGATCTGGGAACTGTCCGTCTCAGTTATAAAACGGGCAATTGTCCTCGTTACCTCCATCGGTTTTTCTTCCATATTTGCCTCCTAAAAGGTTGTGTGATTGCACCACCTCCATGAAGAACTCCGTCTCAACCCCTCATGGGATGCCGCCTGTGACAACGCCTATCCTTCTTCGGCTTCCCGGCGCTTTTGCTCCTTCTCTTTCAACTCCACCTTCTTGACCTTGCCGGTAGCTGTCAAGGGAAGTTCTTTCATTAATTCCAGATGCATGGGAAACTTATACTTGGCCACCTTCCCTTTGAGGAAATCGTGGACCTCTTCAAGGGTAATGGTCTCCCCTTCTTTGAGGGCAATAAAGGCCTTACCCGTCTCACCCCACCTGTCATCCGGCACACCTATGATTGAGACATTCATGACCTTGGGATTTTCCAGCAGGGCCTTTTCCGCATCCGCAGGGTAGACATTTTCACCTCCGCTACGATACATGTCCTTAGCCCGATCCACCATATAAAAGTAACCTTCCTCATCTATGTAACCCAAGTCACCGGTATCAAGCACACCATTGACTATGGCCTCGCTTGTCCTATCAGGCATATCCCAATAGCCGGTCATCCTCGTGGGGCCCTTGCATACAATCCGGCCGATCTTACCGGGAGGAAGCTTATTCCAGTCATCATCCGCTATCCAGACCTCGGTTGAGAACCCTGGTATGCCGATGGAGCCCTGTTTTCTCGCAATATCTTCTTTGGGCAACATCATCATAGCAGAGTTCTCTGTCTGACCAAACCCTTGCTGCAAACGAAGCCCCCTTGCCGCCAGTTCGTCCAGTAGAGTTACCGGAGTTCTCTCTCCACCTCCGAAGACGACCCTCACACTGCTTGTGTCGATACTATCAAGCCTTCCCGTCTCGAGGACGAACCGCCACATTGTGGTCAGGGCAATTATTATGGTCGGACTGTGCTTTCCGATATCTTCAGCAAACTGTGCCGGATCGAAATCTTGCCTCAGGAGCATACTGGCACCTCTCCATAAAACAGGTGTGGTGACTACAAAGAGCCCCCCGGAATGAAAGAGAGGCAACTGTGCAAGAAACAGATCGTCGGATCGCATATCCATGTAATTCATGATCTGAACGTTCTTAAAATAGGTCTGCAGGTGGGAAACCGACGCCCCCTTCGGTGCACCGGTAGTGCCTGATGTATAAATGATGGCAAGTATATCATCCAGGTCAACGGTTTTTTCCGGAGTTGGTTCATCCGTGGAAGAATCCTTGACAAGGTCGTGGTAGTCTGTGGCCCATGACGGGCACCCGGGCACCTCGGACTTCCCGCTCTTAATATAAATGAAATTATCCTTCCCCACTTTTACCTTGGAACGGATGGAATCGGCTATTCCGGTGAACACATCATGGAACAAAAAAAAGCTCGAGCCACTTTGGTTAAGCTGGTATTCAACTTCAGGCGCCACCAGCCGAAAATTCATAGGGACAAAGATAGCACCGAGCTTCGCAGCAGCAAAATATACCTCGAGAAACTCAGGGCAGTTCAAAGACAAGACGGCAATTCGATCACCGTTCTTGAGCCCCTTCTCCTTCAGACAGTGAGCGATGCGGTTGACATTGTCGTTCAGCTCTTTGTATGTGACAGGGCTATCCTCATATATAAAAACTGTCTTGTCCGGGGTTAGTATGGCCCTTTTACTGGTTATGCGTCCAATATCCCATTCCACAATTACCCTCCTCCTTTCTCACTTAATCTTCTTTGAATTCAAAGCTCCCTATCATTCGATCTCAATCGGTTATGATGCCGAATCTTCTGTGCCAGCAGCCAGACTTAACCCAATCTGCCTAATATTCGGCCCATCCTCTGATAAACATCTATAACATACCCACGTCATGTTTTCAAGCCACCAGTTCCATCAACGCCTTAATATCTCCCAGGGTTTCCAGGTTGTCCATGAGTTCTACAACACGTGCCGATTTTTCCGCAGAAAGGACGGGCCGAGCGCAATCCTTAAATTTTTCTGCCACCTCCTCCCGGCTCAAAGGGACAGCAGGGTTACCCTTGGCTATATCGACCCGACGGGAGAATTCCTTCCCATCCTTGAGCTTCACCACCACATTCACCGGAACAGAGGCAACAGCCCCATCTACCTTCAATTCGGGTGATGTGGTCATGGTCACCTTCTTCACAAGTTCCACCACCTTAGGATCCTTCGCTTTTTCGTCGGTGAACTGTTCAAGCCCAGCTCTCCTCTCCAGAATGGCTACGGCAGTGCAAAACTCCATACTGAATTTTCCCTCCAGACCGCTTTGGGGTCTGGAATGAATCAAGACTTTCGGGAGTAACTCATTGGCATCTACATTAATCGCTTCAACATCTTCGGGTTTGATGTCATGCTCATTGACCAGATACAGCATTGCATCCAAAGCCGTATGGGTGCCGCCGCATGAAGGGTATGGCTTTATGCTGATGCCGGGCTTCAAAATCGCAAAGGGGTCCCCGAGATTTCCTGTTATGGTTTCCGGGTCATATTCCCCTTTCCCACAAAATAGATTGCAGAATCCATATTCCGCTTCCATTATATTTTTATCAGCGGTGAAGCCTTTTTCTGCCAGTACAGCGGCAATTAAACCATTGCGGGCGGACAGACCGGCATGGAAGGGTTTGGTCATGGTCCCGAAATTTTGTCTCAGACCCCCGGCTTCAGACGCGGCGATACCCAACGCCATCCTCGTTTTCTCCATGTCCAATCCCAGCATTGCACAACAGGCAGCCGCTGCGCCCATCGTGCCTAAGGTACAGGTTGCATGCCAGCCTAACTCATAGTGTCTCAGATTGAGTCCTGATCCGAGCTTCGATTCCACCTCAAAACCGATAACGTAAGCCTCTATGGCCTTCTTCCCTGAAATTCCCCGGTCTTCACCTAAGGCAAGAATGGCAGGCAAAAGAGATACGCTCGGATGACCACACAATTCCAGGCTGTAATCGTCGTAATCGAGGGCATGGGCCATCGTTCCATTGGCAAGAGCCGCATCAGCGGGAGAAGCCTTTAATTCCGCCCCTATCACCGTTGCTCTGGGAGATGCGCCTGACTCTCCTACAAAGTCGGTTATTATCTTCCCCATTGGGTGATCATAACCCGCCAATGTTGCCCCCAGACAATCGAGAGAAACCCTCTTGACAACCTCGATCCCTTCAGGAGGGATACTGTCGAAACCTGTTTCCACTATGAAACCGGCGAGTTTTTCCGTAGTAGCCATCTTTATCTCCTTTACTAAGGTTAGTCCCTGCCCGGGGTGGCACCTAATGAGTGCTCATTTTCTCGGGAGTTCATTTATAGGTAGAGTCCAAACTACCGAGGGTGCACATTGCTTTCAATGAAATCCACTATGACATCAAAGGGCGTAGATGTGGGGAAAACACCATGCACGCCTATTCTCTTCAATTCCTCTTCATCCTCTTTTGTCGGTATCACCCCTCCAACCGTAATTAACCTATCTTCAACGCCCTTTTCCTTAAGTTTCATAATAATTTTTTTGGAGATAGGGATATGAACACCGTTCAGTATGCTGAGCCCGATAACGTCCACATCCTCTTGAATAGCCGTGGCCACAACTTGATCAACGCTTTGATGTAAGCCGGTATAAATCACTTCCATCCCTGCATCTCTCAGTGCCCTCACTACAACCTTTGCCCCCCTATCATGGCCGTCGAGGCCCGGCTTTGCAACCAGAACCCTTATCGGAATCTCTCTTTTACCCATAAAAATCCCTCCTCAAAATTAGCAACCTCTCAAAAAGCTATGATATGAATTGCGCAGCAGGGCACTTTCTTTTAGAAAAAGTGCCCTGCTGCGTTTAGATAGTGTCCATCAAGAGGTGCACTTTTCCGCAATCTATCAGACTACTGAAGGCTCTCTGAACTTGCCGAAAACATCTTTCATAACAGCAGTGATCTCTCCAAGTGTACCGTACGCTCTGACCACATCCATAACATAGGGGATGGTATTTTCAGTCCCCTTTAGGGCCGACCGCAGCCTATCCAGGGAGGCTTTCACCTTCTCATCATCCCTCTCCTCTTTCACGGCCTTGAGCTTGGCGAGTTGATTCGTAAAGGTCTCAGGGGACAACTGGTGTAACTCGAAGTCTCTCTCCTCTTCCTCAACCCTGAACATGTTGACGCCAACCTTTGCCTTCTCCCCTGATATGAGCTTCTTCTCTTCTTCATAGGCACCTTTGAGGATTTCTCCCTGAACATAACCGCTCTCTATGAGCTTTACCATCCCGCCCCTCTTTTCCACATCGGCCATCATCTTCTTCATCTCTTCCTCTATGCGGTTGGTGAGAGACTCAATGTAATAAGAACCGCCGAGTGGATCCACTACCTTTGCTACGCCGCTCTCATGGGCGATTATCTGCTGGGTCCTGAGCGCAAGTCGTTCCGATTCTTCCGTGGGGATGGCATATGCCTCGTCATAAGGACAGGTCATTACAGCCTGTGCTCCGCCAAGTATAACGCCGAGGGTACCGATGGCCGCCCGGACAATATTCGTCTCAGGCTGTTCTTTGGTGAGGTCTATTCCGCCTCCCCCAACTGCAAAAACCCGTAACATCATGGACCTAGGGTCCTTGGCGCCGAACCGTTCTTTCATGATCCTCGCCCACAAACGCCTGACCGCGCGCATCTTTGCAATCTCTTCAAAGAACTCCTCACGATTGCCAAGGAGAAAACTCAACCTGGGGGCGAAGCTGTCCACATCAAGCCCCCTTTCCACTGCGCGTTCTACATAAGTGATAGCATTCGACAGGGAGTATGCCCCTTCCTGAACAGGGTTTGCCCCGGCGCCTCTCAAATGGCCCCCACAGATACTTATGGGGTTAAACCTTGGAAGGTTCTTTGTGCAAAACTCGATAACATCCGTGACCATCCTCAAGGACGGCTCCGGAGGATAAAGCCATGTTCCCCGCGCCATATACTCCTTCAATATATCATTCTGAAGGGTTCCCCCCACCTTTTCCAGAGGAACACCCTGCTTCTCAGCAACCACCACATACATGGCCAGTATAATGGATGCACAGCCATTGATTGTAAACGAGGTGGTTATCTTGTCCAGTGGCATCCCGGCGAAGATCGTTTCCATATCCTTTACAGTGTCCACCGCAACACCAACCCTGCCAACCTCTTCTTCAACCATGGGATCATCCGAGTCATAACCCATCTGTGTTGCCAGATCGAATGCCACACTCAAACCCGTGTTCCCTACTTTTAACAGATAGTTGAACCTCTCGTTCGTCTCTTCCGCAGTTCCGAATCCGGCGTACTGCCTCATTGTCCAGAGGTTACGCCTGTACATGGGACCATATACACCCCTGGTATAAGGATACTCCCCTGGGAACCCCAAATCCCTCTTATAATCGAAATCATTTAGATCAGCGGGGGTGTAGACCACGTCCAGATCAAAACCCGACACGGACTTCGCTTCCTTGACAGGCTTTTTACTCAGGCAATCCTTAACCCACCTCTCTTTATCCTTCCGAATATCTTCCGTTTTGTCCATTAGTCTGACCTCCTTCTCTCGCAATAGTCTCGTGGGAATCCAATAACAAGGAGTTCGTTACTGGAAGCAATCCTGCAAAAGCGCTCTATCAGAAAAGATCTCATTGGAAGCAGAATACGGGTCAATTTCGCCGTCTGCTATCTTCCTGACCAACGAAGAGAACCTCTCTTCCTTCTTCATCCTGGCTATGATTTGTTCTTTTATCCTTCTCTGGACAATCTCAATAAGCTCGCCCTCTCTCTGCTTCCTACGTCTGGCTGACAACTGATCCGTCTCTGATAAGACCTCTCTGTGATGCTCTATCTCAGCGTACAACTCTTCAATCCCTATAGAATTACTAGCCTCGGTCTCTATCACGGGAATCTCCCAGTACGTCGGTATCTGTCTGCCGCTCAACATTGCCCTGAGCTCAGCGGCCATCTGGGTTGCACCTTCCCTGTCGGCCTTGTTGACCGCAAAGATGTCGGCGATCTCCATCAGGCCTGCTTTCATCGTCTGAATAGTGTCCCCCGCTTCCGGAACCATTACCACCAAAATCGTATCCACCGCTTCAATAATCTCCAACTCGGTCTGGCCCACCCCAACCGTCTCTACTATAATTACATCCTTACCAAAGGCATCTAATGCCTTAACGATACATTTTGCCGAGGCGCTAAGTCCTCCATAACTACCACGCGTCGCCAAACTTCGAATAAATACATCGTCATCAAGATAGTGCTTCTGCATCCTTATCCGATCGCCAAGCAATGCCCCTCCTGTAAATGGACTAGTGGGATCTACTGCGACTATCCCGACCGTCAACCCCCTCTGTCTCATCACTGAAGTTAATTCATCCACTAATGTGCTCTTGCCCGCACCCGGAGGGCCGGTTACCCCTAGGCAATAGGCATTTCCTGTATGGGGATAAACGGTCCTCATAATCTCAGGAAGATCATCTGCCCGGTTCTCCAATAAGGTTATGAGCCTCGCCAGAGCAAGTTGATTCCCGGAAAGCATCTTCTCGACTAACTCCATTAAATCCTCCTAAATAACGACCACCCACGTTAATGCCTGTCGGGAGCGAGCTTGACAGACTGAGTCTATCTCCGCCCAGGAAACTTCAGGCTAAAGCGATCTTCTCCAGATATTCTTTGAGTATCTCACCATTTGTTGAAATATGGTTTTCCACAAGAGACCTCACTAGATTGGCGTCCTTCTTTATGAAGGCTTCGATTATCCTTTCATGGGCTTCCATGTAAACCTTCAGAGGATTGGGGCGGATCGCAAGGAGAACCCAGTTATAGGGAATCCTGTCCACCTTCTCCTTGATCAACTCTACCAGCATCTGCATATTGCATTTGTTCACAAATACTCCGTGAAATTTATTATTCAACACGAGCCACCCTTCGTAATCATTCTGCCGGACGGCCTCTTCCATTCTAGATTGATAGTCTTTCAGCTTGTCAATATCACCATCCCCAATATATTCCACGGCCCGTCTTGCTGCCGCTCCCTGCAATACACCGGCCATGAAATAGATCTCCTCAACATCAACGGACGAGAGCTTCGTAACGGTCGCACCCTTATTGGGGGTTATTTCAACCAGTTTTTCAAAGGACAATTTCCTGATGGCATCCCGAAGCGGGGTACGACTAACATCCAACTCTTCGGCTAAAGATGTTTCGATCAGTCGCTCCCCCGGCATTAGGTATCCAAACTGTATAGCTTTCTTTAAGGTGTTGTAAATCGTTCTTTCTAAAGGCTCCCCACCGTTTGGCTCAAGTTTGAGCCCTCTGGGGCCGTTTACAAGGTTATCTCTTTTTGTAGCCTCCACCAGTTTTCTCCTCAGGCTGTGTAAATAAAAAGCATACAATTATTACCAGATTCAAGGAAAAAGAAAGTGCCCAGCTGTAAGTATCGTTATGAATGTTTTGGAGACACCCATTCTACCACCTTTTATCATAAGGTTTTGTTAATTGCAAACAATAATTTCGTTGATATTGTATACAATATAAGGATGAGATGTACATGTTCTCGAATAACTGGGAATGATGCTGCGCAGGGCAACAAGGCCTTTCTTGTCAAACGGATGGGTTGTTGTACGTGGCGCATTAGAGAGGTAGTGATCTGATGGAACAATAGAAAGGCATCTCACCAAGCGAGGTTCATCCTGGTCTGGAATCACCAGAATTTCCAGAACCCAAAACGCTGGGGTTATGCCCGCTGGAAGTGTGGCCGGTTGCTTTGGACTAAGACTCCCTCCAACTCGTCTCTGGATATCGAGACCCTGACTCTGTCCCTGTATCCTGAAACTACCCTATTCAACCCAGCGATAATCTCATCTTCTCTTTTGTCTTCATCTATCATGGTAATTCCTGTCTCCGGAGTATGTGCCATCGATGTCAAACCTGAGACTATCCCATCAAAAAACATCTCAAC
Organism: Deltaproteobacteria bacterium; assembly: GCA_030621455.1. GTDB lineage: Bacteria > Desulfobacterota > UBA8473 > UBA8473 > UBA8473 > JAUXHQ01. The sequence continues at coordinate 12,284 of JAUXHQ010000002.1, read as the reverse complement.
TACTCGGGAATAATCAGCATCATGGATCTCCATGACAGGTATAGAAGTGGCAAAATCGAAGATCCCTATCTTCATTAAAGTTTCACAAAGGGTGGCGGCAGTTTTCCTTAATCTATCACAGGCAAGTGAAGAAGCTTCCCCTAAACCGAGTACGAGAATCTTGGGTGCTTGAATTCTTCCTTCTGAAGCAACAAGTACACTCTCCCCATATGTACCCTTGATCTTCTCTTCCTTAATTAACCTGTAAATAACCCCATTGAGGCGTCGATCTATTAACTCCGCCGCCTTTCCCTGGAGAGGTCCATTTTCGAAAAGAAAGAGGACAATGGCCTGATTGCACAACTGATCTGCCGGCTTAGAAGAAATTAGAATCCTAATTTGTCTCTTTTGCGTGATATCCATCTTCATTGATGCCTGCTGATATACTGTCCAAGATGCCGTTTATAAACGAACCTGACTTCTCAGATCCGAACTTTTTGCCCAAATCGATGGCCTCATTAATGCTAACCTTGGATGGAATGTCATTGCAGTATAAGAGTTCAAAAATCGCTAACCTTAATATGTTTCTATCCACCCTGGATATTCTTGTCAATCTCCAGTTTTCGGAGTATCTTTCAACGATACTGTCAATTTTATCCTTATACTGCCAAACACCCTTTACCAGTCTCTCGGAGAACTCCCGGGATCTCTCCAGGCTCTCGAAGTTTTTCCAGAAAAGGTCTAAGGCGTCTCTAACATTCTGGTGACTCGTATCAATCTGATAGAGAACCTGAAGGGCTAACTCTCTAGACTTTCTTCTTCCTCCCATCAAAATCCTCTGCATTAAGAGACTAATTCCTCAGAAATTTGGGAACTCATTATATAGATTTCCATATATCAAATTTTACTGCGTTATCGGTCGGAATCCTCGACGACGTACTAAAATGTACGACTTACTCGGATTCCTCCCTCTGGCCTTGTGAAATTTAATATCTGAAAACCTATAGGTCCCCATATATTCAGACTAGCTCTTTCAGAACGTTGGCCATCTCTATGGCAGAAATGGCCGCATCCCAGCCTTTATTACCTGATTTTGAGCCTGCTCGCTCGATTGCCTGCTCTATACTGTCTGTGGTGATAACACCAAGAGAGATGGGGATCTCACATTCAAGGGAAACGGTAGCAATGCCTTTGGTAACCTCGGCGCTAATGTATTCGAAATGAGGGGTAGCGCCTCTGATCACGGCACCCAAGCATATAACACCGTTGTATTTTTGAGACTTGGCCAGTTTTTTTGCTGCTAACGGTATCTCAAAAGAACCGGGGACTTTTACTATATCTATGTCATTCGTATCCGCACCTGACCTGAGTAAGGCATCCAGCGCCCCACTTAATAATCTCTCGCCGATAAAATCGTTAAACCTGCTCACTACGACCCCAAACTTCAAACCACGGGCATCAAGTTTCCCCTCTATAACTCTTGACATCTCCCCTCCTCTTTTGCACCTCAATGTCATCAGCTCTAATTTATGGTGTTTCCGCAGGTTACTCACATCATGTTTAAGATATGTCCCATCTTCTTCTTTTTTGTTTCCAAGTACCTGATGTTATTCTCATTAGGCTTAATTTCAATGGACACCCTCTCTGTAACTACGAGTCCGTATCCTTCTATCCCCTTGATCTTTTTAGGGTTGTTGGTCATCTGTCTCATTTTTTTAACCCCCAGATCCCTAAGGATCTGTGCCCCCACACCATAATCTCTAAGATCGGCCTTAAAGCCAAGCTTCTCATTTGCCTCGACAGTATCTAACCCCTGATCCTGGAGTTCATATGCCTTAAGTTTGTTGAATAGACCGATGCCCCTTCCTTCTTGATGCATGTAAACAATGATACCCTTGCCTTCCTCCTCAATCATCCTCATGGCGGCATGGAGTTGTTCGCCACAGTCACACCTCATGGAACCGAAGACATCACCCGTTAAGCACTCTGAGTGAACCCTGACCAAAACATCATCTTCCGGATTTATATCCCCTTTCACAAGGGCAAGGTGTTGATGGTTATCCACATCATTCTCGTAAGCGATAGCCTTAAAGTCTCCTCCGTATACGGTAGGTAAAAGGGTTTCTGTTACCCTTCTAACGAGACTCTCAGTCTGCAATCGATATTCAATCAAGTCTGCGATCGTGACAATCCTCAGGCCGTGTTTTTCCGCAAAGATCTCGAGGTCCGGCATCCTTGCCATGGTTCCGTCGTCTTTCATTATCTCGCATATTACACCAGCCTCTTTCAGGCCAGCCAGCCTGGCCAAATCTGCCGAACCCTCTGTCTGGCCGGTCCTCACCAGCACGCCTCCCTTTCTGGCAATTATCGGAAAGATATGGCCGGGTCGGAGTAGGTCCCCGGGTACGCACTTTTCGTCTATCGCGGTCAAGATCGTCCTCGCCCTATCACCGGCAGATATGCCGGTAGTAGTCCCATGTCTTGCGTCAACGGAAACCGTAAATGCAGTGTTAAAAGAAGCGGTATTATTACTCACCATAGGGGAAAGGTCTAATCCCTCGGCCCGTTCCTCAGTTAAGGTAAGACAGATAAGTCCCCTTCCATATGTCGCCATGAAGTTAATGGCTTCAGGGGTTGTTTTATCCGCTGCTATCACCAGGTCTCCTTCATTTTCTCGGTCCTCATCATCAACAAGGATTATTATCCTGCCGTGCTTCATATCTTCAATTGCGTCTTTGATAGCGCTCAATGCCATTTAGCCCCCCCCTTTTTCATAACGTACGCTTTGTCTTAGATGAATCCGTGTTTGCTGAGGAATTCCATGCTGATGTCACCATACCCGTCTTCCTTGACCGACCCCTTAATAAGGAACCTCTCCACATACTTTCCAATGATGTCATTTTCAATGTTTACACTATCGCCAACATTCTTTTCACACAAGGTTGTATGACTAGCAGTATGGGGTATGATCGTTATGCCGAATTCCTTCTCGTTACACTCATTCACCGTTAAACTGATACCATCAATCGCTACAGAACCCTTCTCGATAACATATTTCATTATCTGTTCAGGGGCTGAAACGCTTATACTTACGGAATCTACATCTCTGGAGACTTCCTTTATCTTTCCGATACCGTCCGCATGCCCCAGGACAATGTGACCTCCCAACCGGTCGGAAAGGCGCAGAGCCCTTTCCAGATTTACCTTTCGCCTTTCCATCATCTCCCTGAGGTTGGATCTGTGGAGAGTCTCAGGTGAAACCTCCACCCTAAACCCTTTGGAAGACAACTCCACAACTGTTAAACAGACCCCATCAACGGCGATACTATCACCAATTCTCGTTCCAGTCAAATCTAAGTTGCAACCTATGAGGAGACTCACAAAGTTGCCTTTCTTGTCAACCTTCTTTATGGTACCTACGTCTTCTATCAATCCGGTAAACATGTCACTCCATTATTTACACACATATCCTTCAACCAGGATGTCATCTCCGAATCTTCTGACCTTAATATCCTTAAGATTAACCGCATCACAAAGTTTCGCTATACCCTTGCCACCTACCAGGCTTACAGCACCTATCCCTCCGATTATCTTGGGAGCATAAAAAAAGAGGACTTTGTCAACAATTCCGCAACTAAGTGAAGAGGCGTTTATTTCACCACCGCCCTCGACAAGAAGGCTCGTAATCTCCAGTTTGCCAAGCGTATACATAAGCGCTTCCAAATCAACCTTATCATCCTTAGATGGGATTATGAGCACCGTCGCTCCCAATTTCTCCAATTCCTCTACCCTTCTCATGTCAGCAGCTTCGGTAGTGGCAATAATGGTCCCTGCCTTGGATTCATGCTTCAATACCTTTGCTCTGAGCGGTACCCTCAACTTGCTGTCAACGACCACCCTTACGGGGTCTTTGCCCTTCCTCCCACTTAAACGGGTGGTAAGACTGGGATCATCTGCCTCAATCGTGCCGATCCCCACCAAGATACCGTCAACCTCGTTCCGCAACCTGTGTGTAAACCCTCTGGACTTTTCATTAGTGATCCATTGAGTATCTCCATTCCTTGTGGCTATCTTCCCATCTAAACTCGCCGCTGATTTTAGGATTACAAACGGTCTCTTTTCAGTAATATATTTTACATATACCTCATTTAACCTCTGACACTCATCTCCAAGTATACCTGTCTTAACCTCTATTCCACCGTCCCTTAAAGCTTGCATCCCCTTGCCTGCCACCACTTCATTCGGATCAACCATCCCCACAAGCACTTTTTTTATTCCGCTGTCAATAATCATCCGAGTACATGGAGGAGTCCTACCATAATGGTTACATGGTTCCAGGTTAACGAACAGATCTGCCCCCCGGGCTTTTTCACTTGCATCATTGAGGGCATTAACCTCAGCATGAGGCTCCCCCGCCTTTTGATGGAACCCTCTCCCAACGATCTCGCCCTCTTTGACTACCACGGCCCCCACCAAAGGGTTTGGACTTGTCCTGCCCTTGGCTTTTCCAGCCAACCTAATGGCCATCCGCATATATTCTTCTTCGTTCATATCGAAGGGTTACGTATCTATGATAATATGGGTTGATTTGCGTAACTGGTGACCACGCCTTTGATTGAGGATCAAAGGCAGGCAATAGTTGTTTTATGATACCCTTGCTTGCCTCATCCCCTACCTCCATACAGGATGCTCTTTTTTAAACAGAATATCGATTGAGAGCTATTCTTTTAAGTCTTCCTTTTGTTCCCCAAGGACTTCTTGCACCTCCACCATGAAATCACTTACATCCTTGAATTCGCGATAGACTGAAGCAAACCTAACATAAGCAACCTCATCCAATTTATACAAAGCCTTCATTACACGCTCACCTATATCTGCGCTTTTTACTTCTCTTTCACTAAAACCTTGAAATTCTCGTTCTATTTCCTCAACCGCGTTTTCAATCGTATCAATGCTTACAGGCCGTTTCTCACAGGCCTTTTTAATACCGTTCAAGATCTTGATTCGATCGAAAGGTTCTCTCCGTTCATCCTTCTTTACGACGGACGGGAGCACATCTTCGATCCTTTCGTACGTTGTAAATCTTCTCTCACAATCCAAACATTCCCTGCGTCGCCTAATAACATTCCCATCTTTACTGAGCCGCGAGTCAATAACCTTGTTTTCAAGATTGGAACAAAAAGGACATTTCATGGTCTGCATCCCCAACTATCGAGCTAGTTTGAAAACTATAGGCTTGATTTTTTTAATCGTCACATAATTATCCTATAAAATCAGATATAAGCAAGAAAAAAATAAAACAACTCGACCTGTACAGTTACACAAATCCAGCGTTTTGAAGTGTCTCCTATGATTCAGTCAACAGTGTTGTGTTAAGCGCCGGCTGCTTGTTTCGTTTGCTTGTTATACGTAAGAACCTGGCAACATACAAATATTCATACGAGACTAGTCATCCCATTTCACATACAGCCTTATGCCAGAGTGTAGTTCATAAGAAGCAAACGAAATAAGCAGCCGGGGCAAGCTGTAAACTAGCCCACTGTCCAGGTCTAATTATTTTGAGGATAAAATCTGAGTCTGACGCAGAGATTGCGGATAATAGCCATTTCTGGATGGAAACCAGGTAATTCTCTCTGGAACGGGGTATGAAAGCAGGAAATTTGTTCTTATTTGATCGAGGAACGGGTAAATTATGCAATTTTGGCGGAGCGGACCCTAAAGCCTTCCATTCTCGTACTTTGCCAGCTCAATCCCTGATTCTTCTATCATGTCATGGGATAGCTTATCCGAATAACCGTCTTTGTAAACTATCTTCTTGATTCCCGCGTTGATTATCATCTTTAGGCAGATGACACATGGAAGGTTAGTACAGTACAAGACCGCCCCGTTGACACTTACGCCATGGTAAGCTGCTTGAATTATGGCGTTCTGCTCTGCATGTAAACCTCTGCACAACTCATGCCTTTCTCCGGAAGGGATATTATTTCTCTCTCTTAGGCAGCCGATGTCAAGGCAGTGGGCTAGTCCTGTCGGCGCACCATTATACCCGGTTGACAGTATCCTCTTTTCTTTAACCAGGACAGCGCCTACCTGGCGACGACGGCACGTCGCCCTTTTGGACACCAAGAAAGTAATATCCATAAAATACTCTTCCCACGAAGGTCTTGTCACTTTAAAAAGCTCCAATGTCCCAGCGCTTTCGCAGCAATGCGTAAAGTTCCAAAGCGGTTTTCGTTACTCAATGCCGACTTCCCTGACCCTAATTCACTCTTTTAACCTAGACTGATACAGGGGAAACCTCGTACACAGATCAGATACCTTATCTCTAACCCTCTTGATGGTGGGTTTGTCATCCACATTACCCAGAACCTGTGATATAAGGTCGGCGATTACCGTCATCTCATCTTCCTTCATCCCTCTGGTGGTGACGGCCGGCGTGCCGATCCTTATGCCGCTGGTCACAACAGGACTTTTGGTATCAAAAGGTATCCCGTTCTTGTTCACCGTAATCCCAGCCGCGTCTAGCGCTTCTTCGGCAATTTTACCTGAGAGGCCGGTATTGCCAAGGTTCACAAGTATAAGATGTGTGTCTGTTCCACCGGTTACCAATTCACAACCTTTTTTTTGGAGTTCCTCGCCCAACGTTGCAGCATTACTAATTACCTGCTTTTGATAATTCCTGAATTCTGTTGTAAGCGCCTCCTTGAATGCAACTGCTTTTGCAGCAATAGCGTGCATAAGAGGTCCACCCTGGATTCCCGGGAACACACATGCATCTACAGTCTTGGCAAACTCCTTCTTGCATAAGATCAGGCCCCCTCTAGGCCCCCTGAGGGTCTTGTGTGTGGTGGAGGTCACAAAGTCTGCCAGGGGAACAGGATTTGGGTGCAAACCAGCCGCAATTAGTCCTGCAATATGAGCCATATCCACCATAAGGTATGCGCCCACCTCATCAGCAATGCTTCGGAACGGTTCGAAATCGATGATTCTGGGATAGGAACTCGCCCCTACAACAATCAAGGCCGGTCTGTTATCTCTGGCCAGTCTTTTTACTGAATCATAATCTATGGTTTGGGTTTCTCTCGTCACTCCATACTTAACTACGTGATAAAATTTCCCGGAAAAACTTACGGGGCTCCCGTGGGTAAGGTGTCCTCCGTGGGTTATGCTCATCCCCAAAATGGTGTCTCCGGGCTTTAGAACAGAGAAATAAACGGCCATATTAGCCTGTGACCCGGAATGAGGCTGAACATTTATGTGATCTGCACCAAATACCTTTTTGCCCCTGGTTATGGCCAGGTTCTCTGCTCCGTCAACAAACTCACACCCCCCATAATACCTCTTATTAGGATATCCCTCTGCATATTTGTTAGTAAGGATACTACCCTGGGCTTCCAAGACTGCCTCACTGGCAAAATTCTCGGAAGCTATCAGGTCCAGCATGAAAGCCTGCCTTTTTGTCTCCGATCGAATGACCGCTGCAATCTCTGGATCTATCTCCTTTAAACCCGGCACCTATCTCTCCGCTATCCCCTCAACCTGAGCGCTACAAATGGCCTTATCTATATCCGCTATCTTTTCCAACCTTCGCTGGTGTCTCCCCCCTTGAAATTGACCGGCGAGCCAGGCCCTGACTACCTCTTCAGCCAAGTCCTTGCCTGTCACCCTCTCACCCATGACAAGGATATTGGCGTCATTGTGTTCTTTACTCATTCTTGCAGTGTAAACATCGTGACACAAAGCAGCCCTTACATTTGGAAACCTGTTTGCAACAATAGACATACCAATCCCTGTTCCGCATATTAGGATACCCTTCTCGAATTCCCCGCTTTGTATCTTTTCAGCAACCAGGCAACCAAAATCAGGATAATCTACAGACTCACTGTTGAATGTTCCTGCGTCATATATATCTGTTTTAATGTCATCTGACAAAAATTGCTTTATGGACTCCTTTAATTCAAACCCGCCATGATCACTTCCAATAATTATCTTCATCTTCCCCCTAACCCAGAGACACCCGGCCCTATTCCTCAAACTTTTTGAAGACCAGCGCGGCATTGGTGCCACCGAAACCAAAAGAATTAGACATGGCCACATTAACATCAGCTCTTTTGGCTACATTTGGCGTGTAGTCGAGATCACAATCCGGGTCCGGGGTCTCATAGTTTATCGTAGGGGGGATAATCCCATCCCGGATGGTCATGATACTAAAAATCGCCTCTACTCCACCGGCTGCACCGAGCAGATGACCTACCATAGATTTGGTGGAACTCACAGCAACTTTCTTGCTGTGATTGTTAAAGACGGTCTTTATCGCTACGGTTTCTATAACATCATTCAGCGGCGTCGAAGTCCCGTGTGCGTTAATATAATCAACTTCAGCAGGTGAAATACCGGCATCATTCAATGCCATCCTCATACATCTGGCTGCACCGTCCCCCTGAGGGTCAGGGGCGGTTATGTGATAGGCATCGCCAGTCAAACCATAGCCAATGATCTCTGCATAAATCTTAGCCCCTCTCCCAAGGGCTGATTCCATCTCTTCCAAAACAATTATCCCTGCGCCTTCTGCCGGGACAAAACCGTCCCTGTCCTTGTCAAAAGGTCGACTGGCTTTTTGGGGTTCGTCGTTTCTTGTGGAAATTGCCTTCAAGGCATTAAAGCCTCCGACATTCAAGGGGGTTATGGTTGCTTCCGTTCCCCCTGTAACCATAGCGTCGACATCGCCCCGCTGTATCAGTCTGTAAGAGTCTCCGATGGCATGAGAACCGGCTGCGCAGGCTGTGACAACACAAATGTTGGGGCCTTTGATCCCGAACCGAATGGCTATCTGCCCCGGCGCCATATTAGCTATCATCATGGGGATGAAAAAAGTAGATATCTTTCTCGGCCCACCTTTCAGCATCATGCTGTGATTCTTCTCCAAGGTTGGTAATCCGCCCAGCCCTGTTCCCACCACAACCCCGATCCTTTCAGCATTTTCATCTGTAACCGTAAGTTTTGAATCCTCCATGGCCATGATAGCCGCGGCCATGCCATACTGGACAAATGAGTCCATCCGTCTCACTTGCTTCTTGTCGAGGAAATCCTCAGGACTGAAATCCTTCACTTGCCCGGCAATCTTTGTCTGGAAATCAGTTGTGTCAAAAGTGGATATTCTGCTGATACCAGACCTCCCTTCACACAAAGCCCTCCAGGTCTTTTCCATACCTACCCCTAAAGGATTTACTGTGCCTAAACCTGTTACCACAACTCTTTTTTCCAAACTTACACCTCCGAAAGGGCCCTCTTTCCCACAGTCTCTAACTTAGAGATTAGCACCACAACACAAATCTTGGATGTTTCTACATGCCCTTGTTCTTTATGTGATCTGTAAGTCATATAACTCTAAACACAAGAAGAACTCTAGAGACATGATGATTAAAGCTTTGAAGAAGCAACACATGAGATATACCTCGCACGGCCATAATTTGCGCTTTTTCGCCGGCCCTGACCACCGATCGCTGCGTTGCTCAAGCTTGCGGACCCGCTATTACGCGCTTTCGCGCCTTGCGCTCTATGCCCATTGCTCACCGAAAATTCCGCTATGACAGCGCGAGGTATAAATTCCGGATGGACACTACTCCAGGTGACTACTTATATAGTCAAATGCTGCTTGAACAGTTCGTATTTTCTCTGCTTCTTCGTCAGAGATCTCATTACCGAATTCCTCCTCAAGAGCCATTATCAACTCAACCAGATCCAACGAATCAGCACCCAGATCGTCAACAAAAGAAGCCTCGTTAGTGATCTCTTCTTCCTCTACCCCAAGCTGTTCAGCTATTATGGCCTTAATCTTTGTCTCAACAGATTCGTTTCCCATAGAAACCTATACCTCCTCCAAAATATTTTACAGTTTTGTCTAAAAGCAACCCATGGAGCAGCACCCTTTCATGCCATAGTGACCATATTGATTACGCGTACAATAGCGTACTTCTCCACTCTCATCTCCCGAATATCCTCCATAAAAGAAAATTTTTTCGACATCCTTCATAAGAACTGAAAAGTAGTTCACACTTTATTTGTATCACTCCAGATGGCAGGTTTCAGGCCTTGTTTTTCTCTTTCCTGACACCTGACACCGAAAAGCCATGTGAGGGGCAAGTTTCATCAGCCCGGAATTTGTATATTGGGACCCGCATCCTTGAAAGGTGTAAACCGACAAATGAAGGGTGCTGGATATTCTAAGATATTACATATACATGCCGCCATTAACATTGATTACTTGACCAGTTATGTAACCGGACATATCTGAAACCAGAAAATATACAGTTTCGGCCACATCCTCAGGTCTTCCGAACTTCTCAGCAGGGATCTGACTTTTTAGGTTTTCTCTGATATTCTCAGGCAAGGCTTGGGTCATCTCTGTATCTATAAAACCAGGAGCAACAGCATTAACATTTATGCCCCTCGAGGCCAATTCTCTTGCAACAGTCTTTGTAAAACCGATGACACCTGCCTTGGATGCCGAGTAGTTTGCCTGTCCTATATTCCCCATTTCACCTGAAACAGATGCAATGTTTACGATCTTTCCGCTTTTTTGTTTAGCCATAAACTTGGCTGCTGCCTTTGTGCAGTTAAAGGTACCCTTCAAGTTTACACCCAACACCATATCCCAGCTCTCCTCCTTCATTCGCAACAGAAAGCTGTCTTTCACTATTCCAGCGTTATTGACCAAGATATCAATCCTGCCGAATTCTTCGATCGTCTCTTTCAACATCATTTCAGCCTCTTTAAAATCAGCCACATTTGTTTTGCTGACAAGGCATCTTCTTCCCATCTGTTCGATCTCTCGCGCCACTTCCTGGGCCTTTTCAGAATTAAGATCTGAAACTACGATATCCGCTCCTTTCCTGGCTAGAAGGATAGCAATGGCCCTACCAATACCCTGGGCTGAACCAGTTATCAATGCTACTTTATCTTTTAAATCCATCTGCTGATAACCCCCATCAGGTCTTCACCAGAAATTTTAAAACTTAATTATGAGCTACAATGGCTTAAAGGCATAATTCAAATGAGTTTCAAAATTTCTGCTTCACTGTTTCTGAAGTCTATTGAGGCTCTTAATATTCTCAACATTCAGCCTCTTCAGTTTATCGGTTGTCTTCCTCACTAAGCCCGATAATACCTTGCCAGGCCCAACCTCAATAGCTGTATCGATATCTTCTTTGAGCATTCTAAAGATCGACTGTACCCATTTCACCGGACTACATACCTGTCTTATCAACAGCTCACGAGCCTTGTCTTTTGACGTGTTAATGTCTGCCTCGACATTTGAGATCACCGGGATTTTTATCTCCTGAAAAGAAATCCCCTCCAGTTCGGCGGCAAGCCTCTCCATAGCCGGTTTCATAAGGCTGCAGTGAAAAGGGGCACTTACTTTCAGAAGAACGGCCCCTCTTGCCCCTCTTTCTTTTGCCAAATCGATGGCCTTTTGAACCCCCGTGGCCTTTCCGGAGATAACGGTTTGATCCGGACTATTGTAGTTGGCCGGTGAGACCTCATCTCCTCCTTCCGTCACCTCGGCACAAACCCCTTGCAAAACCGTTTCTTCCAGCCCCATTATAGCCGCCATAGCCCCTACGCCTATGGGAACAGCCTCTTGCATGAACCTACCCCTCTGTCGAACTATTCTTACGGCGTCAGAAAAGCTCAAGCATTCAGCGGCAACCAGGGCGCTGTATTCTCCCAGACTATGGCCCGTCACCAGGTGAGGCCTTACATCCGTCTCCCGACCCAGGACCCTCAGTGTGGCAATACTGGTGGTGAGTATAGCAGGTTGCGTATTGATGGTTAACCCTATCTCCCCACCAGGGTCTTCAAAACATATCTTCTTTATGTCGAGACCAAGGGAGTCATTCGCCTCTTCAAAAGTTTCCCTTGCAACAGAAAAGTTATCACAGAGCTCTTTTCCCATACCGACGTACTGGGAACCTTGTCCAGGAAAGACGAATACAGATCTAACCATAAGCGAATCCTATCCTTTCCGTTTTTTTAGTCTCTCAACCATTACGGGAATGACCTCGAACAGATCTCCCACAATCCCAAAACTGGCCACCTCAAAGATCGGGGCATCCTTATCTATGTTTATGGCCACGATAACATCGGATGACTGCATTCCTACTAAGTGCTGCACGGCACCTGACATCCCGCATGCAATATACAACCTTGGACAAACCGTCTTCCCGGTCTGCCCAACCTGGTGCGAGTATGGTATCCAACCGGCATCAACAGCTGCTCTAGAGGCCCCTACGGCCCCGCCTAAG
>JAUXHQ010000017.1 GCA_030621455.1 Deltaproteobacteria bacterium | reverse complement strand
TCGGGCGAGCTGTTGGCTGTTGGCTGTTAGCTGTTAAGCCGTTGAGGCTGTTCGACCTATTAGCTTAATGGCTTATCAGCTCATGCACATCTATAGGATAACCCTCTTCTATAAGTTGGTTAAGGTGCTGTCCGATGGTTCCAACGGTGAAACCCCTGATTTTCGCCATCTCCTACATATTGCGGCATCCGTTCTGATAGAGTTCCAGAGTCTCAAATGAAGTGCGAGATTACCGGCTAACTGAAGGCTCAAGGTCTCTTTTCTGTGGCAGAAACTCATGCTTGTCCAGGTAATTCCTTATGCGCTCGATAAAACGCAACCCATACGCCTCATAGGTTTTTTCTCCCAATCCCCTGATAGCCAGGAATTCACCTTTGTCGGAAGGACAGGCTGAGGTCATCCTTTTCAATACTCTGTTGGAAAAGATCATAAAGGGAGCCACCCCTTTATCTTCCGCGATCTTATTCCTCAGGGCTCTAAGGATCTCGAAGAGATCCTCATCATATAGATCTGCTTCCTTTTTTTCTACAGCGTTGGGGATGTCTCCGGGGAAATCGATCCTGATATCCCTCACTTTTTCCTGCATGATCTCCCATCCAAATTCAGTGAGGTTGAAAACCTGGAACCTTCTTGGGTATCCCTTGATAACCCTGGTTGTCTCCTTATTTTCGATGCACCCTTCGGCTACAAGCTCCTCGATGATCTTTCTGAGCATCGCCTTGTTGAATCCCTTCAGGATACCGTAGGTGCTCAAGCGGTCAAAACCAAACGACTTGACCTGCAGGGACCGGGAACCCCGCAAGACCTTTAAGACCATTTCCATACTATACCCCTCTTTCATCCGGGCGAGGCAGCTAAGAATTTTTTGGATAATGATAAACTCATGGTCTGTAAGTGCTCTCTTTGCAGGTTTTATGCCCCCTCCAACACAACAATCGCACGCTTGGCAATTTTTTTTAGGGAAAGCATCTCCAAAATAGGCCAGAATAAACTTGCGTCGGCAGGATCTGCCGATGGCATATGCCATCATCTTGTCTAGTTTTTTTTCCTCGCGTCTCTTCTTTCTCAAAAGCGTAGCGTAATCAACCCCGGTATCTTCTCTCCCCATGTCCAGGATCCGGACCCCCCTTCCACGGGATGGCGGAATGAAATCAAGGACTTGCGATCCCTTGAGGCCATTAAGCGCCCGCTTCACCTGTTCCATCTCCAGTTGGGAACGAAAGCAGAGTCCCTCCAGGCTTATCTCAGACTTATCAAGGACTTTTACCCCGTAATCCCCAAGGAGGATCTCCAATATTCTCCTCCTCTTCTTAGCCTTTTCGGTTATCCTGCTCAAGGCCTCTTTGGGTTCCATCCTCAGAACGATGGTGGAAATATTTTCCGAAGGAGAGCGTCTCTCGATGCAGCCAAACCGCTCTAATATCTTGAGGGACGAATAGTAGGCCATTTGGCTTATCTTCATGGATGCGGAACTGCTGACTTCATGGTACGAAAGATATCTTGTGTCTCCGTCTTTCGCCCTGAGCAATCGATAAACCTCTTCAATAACTTCAGGGTCCGGGTTATCCCCCCTGATGAAGTATTCCTGGAGATATCGGTCTGCAGGAGTGAACAGCAGGACACATTTAGAGGGCAAACCATCCCTCCCGGCCCTTCCCACCTCTTGATAGTATGCCTCCATAGTCCTTGTGATGTTATAGTGGATAATCGTCCTGATGTCTTCTTTATCAACTCCCATTCCGAAGGCATTGGTGGCGGTTATCACATTGATGGACCCCTCCATAAACCTGTCCTGGATCTCTTTTCTCACTGTATCATCAAGACCCGCATGGTAACTTGCCGCCCTGATATGAAGACTTTCTCTCATGAATTGTGCTGTCTCATCGGTCTGGTTTCTCGTGCCGCAGTAGATTATTGCCGGAAGATTGTCCTTGGTAATAAGTTTTGTAATGGCCTTGTACTTGTCTGTATCAGTGGGGGTATTGAGAACAGAATAGAAGAGGTTTCCTCTGTCAAAGCCTCCCGTAAAATATCGGGGGTTTAAAAGGTCCAGTTGCTCTTTAATGTCATCCCTTACTTCTTCAGTAGCGGTGGCGGTCAGGGCAATAGTCGGCGGATTATTGAGAACCTTCCTGGCCCAGGAGAGTCGCATATAATCAGGTCTGAAGTCATGCCCCCACTGGGAGATGCAGTGGGCTTCATCCACGGCCAGGAGTGAGACCCCCACCCTTTCCAGATACCGTAAGAAGACGGAACTTCTGAACCTCTCCGGGGCCACGTAGATCAGGTGATACTCCTTCCTGCTCAACTGCTCCAGTCTCTTTCTCTGCTCCAGACTATCGATGGAGCTGTTGATAAAGGTGGAAGGTATCCCTTTTTCCGTCAAACTGTCTACCTGGTCCTTCATCAACGCAATCAGGGGAGATACCACGAGGACGATTCCGTCCAGGATCAGGGAAGGGATCTGATAGCAGAGGGATTTGCCCATCCCTGTGGGCATCACCACCACACAGTCTTTTCCCTTAAGCACCGCATCGATTACCTCCGCCTGGAGGGGACGAAAGTGGGAAAAACCAAATCTATCCTTTAATACCTCATACTTGTCCAAGTGACTGTCCATCCGAACTTCTGCCCTAAGAGCGCTTAAACGCGTCTGCAAACGGATTGTTGAAAAATTCAGTATCCCTTTTCTTCCCGGTGTCCTTCTTCTTGCTATTCCCTCTGGTTTTCTTGGTAGGGGCGTTCTTTGTCTCCTGTACTGAACGGGAACCGGTCATGTCCGGATTGCTCTTCATCGACAGGGAAATCCTCTTTCTTTCAAGGTCCACATCCAAGACAGTCACTTTTATTCTGTCATGGACCTTGACCACTTGGCCGGGGTCTTTCACAAAATGATCGCTCAGTTGGCTTACATGGACAAGACCATCCTGATGAACGCCTATATCCACAAACGCCCCAAAGGCAGTAACGTTGGTAACCACACCCGGAAGCTTCATCCCCGGTTCGAGGTCCTCCATCTTCTCTACATCCTCGGCAAAAGCATAGGCCTCAAACTCTTTACGAGGATCCCGGCCCGGTCTGGCCAATTCATCGAGTATATCATTCAGTGTAGGAAGTCCAACCCTGTCCGTAATGTACCTCTCTATATCGATCCCTTTTCGAAGGTTCTCGTCCTCCATAAGGTCACTAACTTTACACCCTAGATCCCGGACCATGGCATCCACCACCGGGTAGCTCTCAGGATGCACTGCGCTTGCGTCTAGAGGGTTTTCTCTGCCGAGGATGCGCAAGAACCCCGCCGCCTGTTCAAACGCCTTCTTGCCCAGGCGTGACACATTCTTGAGTGATTCTCTGGAGAGAAAGGGGCCGTGTTCATCCCTGTAAACCACAATATTTCTCGCAAGTTGGGGTCCCAAACCCGAAACATAGGTGAGCAGTTCCTTGCTGGCCGTATTTACTTCCACTCCCACTGCATTGACGCAACTGGTAACCACCTCGTCGAGTCTGCCCTTCAAGGCCCCCTGGTCCACATCGTGCTGATATTGGCCCACACCGATGGATTTGGGTTCTATCTTTACCAACTCCGCCAGCGGGTCCATGAGACGTCTTCCAATGGATACTGAACCTCTGACAGTCACATCCTGATCCGGAAACTCTTCCCGTGCTGCTTCAGATGCTGAGTAAATAGAAGCGCCGCTCTCATTGACCACCACGATCTCGATATCCTGCCTAAGGCGAAGGTCCCTTGTGAATCTCTCTGTTTCCCTTCCACCTGTGCCGTTTCCTATAGCAATGGCCTCCACGTGGTAACGTTCGCACAAGGCCTCGATCTTTTCAGCAGCTTCGGATCTACGTTTATCAGATGTCAGGGGATATACGGTATCCATGTCAAGCAGTTTGCCCTGCCGGTCAAGGCATACGACTTTACAGCCCGTCCTGAAACCGGGATCTATGGCCAAGACGTTCTTCTGACCCAGGGGAGCGGCGAGCAAGAGTTCCCTGATGTTGTCCGCAAAGATCCTTATGGCTTCGTTGTCGGCCCGTTTCTTTGTCTCCGCTCTTATCTCCGTTTCCATGGCATGGGAAAGCAATCTCTTGTAGCTGTCATGTACGGCCTTTTTCACCTCTGATGAGGCCTCGGATTCGCCTTTTACGAATAATGACTCTAACAAAGATAGGGCCTCTCCTTCGGGAGGCAACACGTTCAGGGTCAGGACCCCCTCTTTTTCACCTCGACGCATGGCCAGGGTTCTGTGGGAGGGCGCCGAGGCAACGGGTTCCTCCCAGTCAAAATAATCCCTGTACTTATTTCCCTCTTTTTCCATACCCGGGATGACATTTGACCGGAAAACGCCTTTTTTTGCAAAGAGCGCCCTCATTCTCATGCGGGCCTCATGATCCTCGTTAACCCATTCAGCGATGATATCCCTGGCGCCGGCCAGAGCATCTTCCTGTGTCTCCACTCCCTTTTCGTGATCTACAAAAGTCGCAGCCTCTAAATGGGTATCCATATGGCCTTGTTCAAAGAGCATCTTTGCCAAGGGTTCCAACCCTTTTTCCCTGGCAACAATCGCCCTGGTGCGCCGTTTTGGTTTGAAGGGGAGGTAAAGGTCCTCAAGGATCGCCATGGTCGCCGCAGCCTCAATCTTTTTTCCCAGTTCATCTGTAAGGTTGTTACTCTCAGCCAGTGACTTGAGGATGGATTCCCTGCGTGTGTCCAAGTCCGCCAACTGCCTCAGCCTGTCGCGAATACCGGTAATGACCACCTCATCCAGGGACCCGGTCACCTCTTTTCTGTACCGGGCAATAAACGGAACGGTAGCGCCGTCTTTCAATAAAGATGCTGTAGCCTCAACCTGACGTGGCAAAAGGCCGAGTTCCCCGGCAATCTTCTCTATATTTTTCTCACTCATGTACCATTACCTCCTAAGGTAATCAAATATCAGCAATTCTTATGTTTTATCCCACAGTTGCCAGCTCAAGCCTCCCCTTCCATCTCTCTCTCAGGACATCTTTCAGGTATCTGTGGGATGGATCGGTCAGGTTTGGATCCCTTTCAACCAGGTCAAAGGCCTCTTCCCTTGCCTCCTGGAGTATCTTCATATCTCTGGCTATATTTGCCACCCTGAACTCCGGCAGTCCGGATTGGCGTGTGCCGAGGAAATCACCCGGGCCCCTGATGGCCAGGTCCTCTTCTGATATCCTGAACCCATCTGTGGTACTCTCCATTATCTTGAGTCGCTGCCTGGCATCGTCAGACTTACTGTATTGAGCGATAAGAAGACACCTCGATTCGTCTTCCCCCCTACCGACTCTTCCCCTCAACTGGTGTAGTTGAGATAGCCCAAATCTTTCGGCATGTTCTATAACCATAACCGATGCGTTCGGTATATCTATCCCCACCTCAATAACGGTCGTGCAAACCAGTATATCTATCCTCCGGTCCCTGAAGGCCGCCATAATATCCTCTTTCTCTTCATGGTTCATCCTCCCGTGAATCAAGCCAACCACAAACTCGGGGAAGACCTCTTTCTGCATGTGCTCTGCCATCTGCGTCGCGTCCTTCAGATCCAGTTTTTCGGACTCCTCCACCAGAGGATAAACCATATATACCTGTCTGCCTTTTCTAATCTCGCTCCGAACGATATCGTAAACCCTCTTTCTGTCGCTCTCATGGTACAGCTTTGTAGCCACCGGTCTTCTCAGTGGAGGCAGTTCATCGAGCACCGATACATCAAGGTCTCCATACACAGTCATGGCCAAAGTCCTGGGGATTGGCGTCGCAGTCATAACTAGAATGTCCGGATCGTAGCCCTTTCGTCTAAGCGCAGCCCTTTGTATCACGCCAAATCTGTGCTGCTCATCAATAATTCCAAGACCCAACTTACGAAACGCAACAGATTCTTCGATAATAGCATGAGTACCGACAATGATATCCGTGTCGCCTTCTTCAATGGCAGTAAGGACCCCTTCTCTCTTCGCCCCCTTAATGCTGCTGGTAAGGAGGGCTGTTCTCCCACCAAGTCTGTTCGTGAGATGGTGAATACTCGAGAAATGTTGTTCAGCCAGAATCTCGGTGGGGGCCATGATGCTGACCTGGTAACCATTCTCCACCGCTGTTAAAGCTGAAATCAATGCCACAATGGTCTTTCCGCTCCCAACATCTCCCTGGATAAGCCTGTTCATAGGATAGGGAGATCTCATATCCGCTTCAATCTCTGTTATCACCCTTTGTTGAGCCCCGGTCAGGGTGAACGGCAGGGACCTTATCAGTTGATCTTTCCGCTCCCCGGTGATCTTAAAAGCGATCCCCTCTTCCATTGTAATCCCCCTCTTCTTCAGGGCCAACCCCAACTGGAGGAAGAAGAACTCATCGAAGATGAGAGTTCTGTGAGCCGGGGACCTGCCGGACAGAAGGGCTGAGAAGTCATCCTCGGGTTCCGGGATATGCACCCTCTTTGCGGCATCAGCAAGCCCCATCAGGTTCCGTCTGTTGCGTGTGTAAGCCGGGATAGCGTCCATTAGGAGATCCGAATAACCATCAACAGCCTCCTTCATTATCCTTCTCATCGTTTTTTGATATAAACCTTCAGTTTCAGAGTAGACGGGGACTATTCGACTGAAATTGCGGGAGTCATCCACATCCTTGACAATCTCAATGTCAGGATGGTGGACCTCTTTTTGGAAACGATAGGACTTAATTTCCCCGGACAAGATAACCCTCTGACCTTTCTTAAATCTTCCCCTCATGTAACGATAATCGTAGACGAACCACTTGGCGGTGATAGCGCCGCTTCCATCTCCCACAACCATCTCAAAGATGCCCTTCCGGTTCTTTTTGTAGGGGAAGACCCCCAGGGATGCTATCTCCCCCAGGACTGTCTCGGTCTTTTCCACCTCCAGCTTAGATATGGGTCTTATGTTCCTCCTGTCTTCGTACTTTCTCGGCACAAAGTATAGGGCGTCTTCAATAGTCTCAATCCCCTTTTTCTTTAAGAGGCTTGCCAATTTGGGGCCAACACCCTTCACAGATTGGATCGGCATGGAGAGTTCTTTTGCCTTCTCCGAGAATTCAAGCGCTGAGACTTCTCTTTCCGGAGGTCCAGGGGAAAAGCTATGGTCCTCTATTTGTTCAAGCACTCTCAACGAGTCTATGACCCTGACCTTTTTTGAAACGAGATCCAGAGAGTCAAAATCCAAAAAGTATCTTGCCAATTCCCGGATCAGGCGTGACTTGTCAGGCCCCAGGGGCAGCAAGAGGGCCTCTTTGGTCAAACTCGCAACATTGGCCTCCAAACCCTTAACCACACCAAGGTTGGCAAAAGAGTTCCTGGAAACATAATTCATAGGCTTATACAATGCCGCGATGATATCCCCCAGTCCTCTCACAAGAAACTCCTGATCGTTTCGACTTTTTGTACACACAAATATCAACTATTGTTACCAGAATATTTTTGGGTTGACAAGAAAAAAGGTTTGACATCTCAATGGCTACAGGCTAAAATCCGGTCTAAGTAACAAGTCAAAAGCCCGGTTCGGGCTTGTTTTATTTTCGCACTCACAGGTGTCTATTACTTTTCTCAAACACCCTGTAGAGAATTTCCTGGAAATCCGGCAAGGAGTAGAGATTGGCTGAAAAAAGAACCTACAAGAGCGTCGGTGTAGATGTGGACATCGGCAACAAGTTAGTAAAAAGAATAAGACCTTTAGTCAAAACCTCATTCAGACCTGAAGTTATGACAGATATTGGGGGCTTTGGTGGTCTCTTTTCCTTAAACATAGCCAAATACAAGAGACCGGTCCTCGTATCTACCACCGATGGAGTGGGGACAAAATTGAAGATCGCGTTCATGATGGATAAACATGATACTGTTGGGATTGATTTGGTGGCCATGTGTGTAAATGATGTTGTGACCCTTGGCGCTGAACCCCTTTTTTTCCTTGATTACATATCCACAAGCAAATTGGTGCTCGACAAGGCAGAGCAAATCATCCAGGGGATTGTCGATGGATGTAAAGAGGCTGGTTGTTCCTTGATCGGAGGAGAAACTGCTGAAATGCCATCTTTCTACAGTGATGATGAATATGATTTGGTCGGTTTTGCGGTAGGCGTGGTAGACAATGATAACATTATCGACGGTTCCACCATAACAAAGGGAGACAAACTCATCGGTATCACTTCCAGTGGCTTACACAGTAACGGATACTCTCTGGTTAGAAAGGTCCTGTTTGATGACCTTGACCTGGACGTTGCCGCCCGAGTGGAAGAGTTTGAAAAACCGATTGGGGAGGAATTACTTAAACCCACCAAGATATATGCAAAGGCTATCCTTACCTTAATAAGGGATTTTAAGATCCACGGGATATCCCACATTACCGGGGGAGGGCTGGTGGAAAACATACCACGCATATTGCCAAAAGGCTGTCAAGCGCTGGTTTACAAAGATTCATGGGATGTTCCTCCTATTTTCAGGTTTATCAAGGAAAAGGGGAATGTTGACGAATACGAAATGTTTAAAACCTTCAATAACGGCATAGGGATGGTGGTGGCGGTGTCCCCTCCTGAGGTTGAGGACGTGCTTATAAGACTGAGAGGGTTGGAACAGAAAGCCTGCATTATCGGAGAGATAACTCAAAGAGAGAAAGGGCAGAAATCCATCAAAATCCTCTGACCTTGAAGGCCTGTGGTGGAGGGATGATTATTGCCAGCGCCTGTTTGCTGGGGGTTAACTGTCGGTACGATGGGTCGAACAAGAGTAGCCCAAGGCTTCTCGATCTAGTGCGTAAGCACACAATTATACCACTATGCCCTGAGCAGCTGGGAGGGCTTCCCACACCTAGAAAAGGTGCTATAATCGAGGGGGGAGATGGTTTTGACGTGTTCAACTCTCAAGCAAGGGTTGTTGATATGGGGGGTAATGACGTAACCACACAGTTCACAAGAGGTGCCGGAGAAGTATTGCGTATTATGAGGCTGGTGGGGGCTGAAGCTGCAATCCTAAAGGATAAAAGCCCCTCGTGTGGTGTTAACTATATCTACGGAGATTTTGGCCTGGGCCTGAGGGAAGGGGTAGGAGTCCTGACGGCACTCCTGATCCGTAACGGGATCAGGGTAAATTCAGAGTACAATATTTTTATTGACTAGCGAGGTCCGGAATGGCGAGAGTTTGTGAAATATGCGGGAAAGGTCCGTTGTTTGGCAATAATGTAAGTCATGCAAATAATAAGACAAAAAGAAGATGGTATCCGAATATTCAAAAGGTCAGGACAACAAAGAACGGATCAGTTAAGAGGATTAATGTGTGCACCCGTTGCATAAGATCCGGAGTTGTCAATAAAGTCTAGGTGCTGCTCTGCTTCAGTCTTTCCACCTTGATGACTCCCTTAATAGTTTTCAGGGAATCCATTATATTTTGAAGGTGTTTCAGATCACTTACCTCGATCTCAAAGGTGTTAACTGCTGTTCCGTCTTGGGCAGTTCTCACATGAGCGTTTGTGATATTTGCCTCCGATGATGCGATAGCCGAACTCATGGCAGCAAGCAGTCCCTTCTTATTGTCACAGACAATCATAATTGAGACGAGATGCGTTGATTTATCGTCTAAATCCCACTCTACATCTATCATCCTTTCAGATGCACCTTGAAGGATAATAGAGTGACAGTCGGAAGCATGGACAGTAACCCCCCTGCCTCGCGTAATATATCCAACTATATGATCACCGGGCAACGGGTTGCAACATTTCCCATAGCGGACCATTATATTATCAATACCTCGCACCTTAACACCACTTCTCTCCTTATGTTCTGTCTTCTTAGTAACCTTTTCCTGTATTGACTCCGCTGTAGAATCCCTGGCCACGTTCTCTTGAGGTACCAATTTATTTATGATCTGTTTAACAGAGACCTTTCCATACCCAACCCCGGCAAACAAATCGTCTACATCAACCAGGCTAAATTCCCCTGCCACCTTCTTCAATTCACCCGACTTTGCAAGTTTTGAGAAGTTGAGTTTGTATTTCTTGAATTCCCTTTCACATGTGTCTGATCCTAATAAGATGCTGCGCTGACGTTCGTTACTCTTAACCCACTGACGAATCTTTGCTTTGGCCTTCGATGTTTTAACAATGTTTAGCCAATCAACACTCGGATGTTGATTGGACGAGGTCAGTATCCTCACTGTATCCCCGTTTTTCAATTGATATTTTAAAGGAACCATCTTACCGTTTACCTTGGCTCCCGTACACTTATGCCCTACATCGGTATGGATACCATACGCAAAATCCACCGGGGTAGCGCCTCGAGGAAACTCCTTTACTTCCCCCTTCGGGGTAAACACATATACCTCTTCCGGAAAAAGATCAACTCTGACTGAATCCAAAAACTCTCGGGGGTCTTTCATATCCTGTTGCCATTCCAAAAGCTGCCTCAGCCAGGCAAATCCTCTGTCAGTCTTTTCTGCAACATCCTTTCCTTCCTTATACTTCCAGTGGGCAGCTATCCCCTCTTCCGCAATCCGGTGCATCTCCTCTGTGCGTATTTGGATCTCGACCCGTTCTCCACGAGGCCCGATAACTATAGTGTGCAAAGATTGATACATGTTGGCCTTGGGCATGGCTATATAGTCCTTGAATCGACCGGGAACAGGTGTCCACAAAGCATGGATCATACCTAGAGTTTCGTAGCACCCCCTGACATCGTCAAGGATGATTCTGAATGCAGTGAGGTCATAGACTTGACTAAAATCTATATTCTGGTTCTTCATCTTTTCGTAAATGCCGTAGAGGTGCTTCGGTCTCCCTTCCACCCTGTCATTCAAATTGTGTTCAGCCAATTTTTTTGAAATAATCGACTTCACTTCATTTGTATAGGCATTCCGCTCTTCCCTCTCTTTGGCTACTTTCTTAGCCAGGTCATAATATACTTCCGTATCCAGAAACCGGAATGAAAGGTCCTCAAGCTCACTCTTAACCCAACCTATGCCCAACCTGTTTGCCAGCGGCGCATAAATATTAAGGGTTTCCTGCGCAATTTCCTTTTGTCTTTTCGTAGAATGATACTCCAGCGTTCTCATGTTATGGAGCCTATCTGCCAATTTAATAAGTATTACTCTTATGTCCTTGGCCATAGCTATCAACATCTTTCGGAAATTCTCAGCCTGTTGTTCCTCTTGGGACTCGAATTTGATCTTACTGATCTTCGTAACACCATCAACTAAAAAATTAATCTCTTTACCAAACTCTTTATCGATTTCTTCTGTGGTTGTATAAGTATCTTCAACAGTATCATGTAACAACCCTGTGGCAATAGTCCCGATGTCCAACTTCAGATCAGCAAGGATACCCGCCACTTCCAACGGATGGACAAGATAAGGTTCACCGGAAAGACGAACCTGGCCTTGATGAATCTTGGCTGAAAACACATATGCCTTCTGCATCAACCCCATGTCTGCGTCCGGATTGTACATGTTTATCTTATCTATAATATCGTTCAACCTTATCATTGGAGTGTAATCTTTTGTGCGCAGTTACTCTCATCCCCCTTGCACAGAAATATTTTCATAATACCTTATACTTGATCTGTAGAATCGGTATCTCTATCATAAAAAAGATTAGAAGTGGGGTAAAAGTGTCAAAAAGCATACGAAAATACCCCAAAGCGGGAATAGAAACAAGAATCATCCAAAAAATATTAGTGAAAGGGCAGCTACATGTTTAGCACTACCCATTTTAATCAAACCCAATTTTATGTCAAGGAAAACAATCCAGTCCCATTTCCCCAAGAATCTGTTGCTGTCGCTTAGCTGCCTTATCGGCGATTTCTTCAATCTCCCTTGCGCTCAAATCGCTAATGTTTATCTTATGAAAGTCGTGGTCAACCTGGTCAACATGACGTTGTGTGTAGAAGCAGGGATGAGAGGCACGCCCAATATTTCAAACACAGGAAAAGTTGACGTTGACATTTTGTTAGGCGTTTATTATTATTGGGTACTGTACATGAACTGGTGAATGTCCATTTTTGTAGTCTCAGCCGGAAGGATGGCTAACGCCAATGACGAACACTCCACCAGAAATAAAGCGCAGGTCTTTTACCCGAAAAACCAAGTCTTGTCAAATCAAACACTTGCCGAAAAGGGAAGTGCCGGCAAGCTGATCAAGGAGGCTGTGTCATGAAAAGACGGATTTTAACCATTGTCATTTTGCCACTCACCATGTATCTTCTTTCCTGTGCAGGACCCACACATAAACAAAGTGGGGTAAAAACAGGCACCTTGATTGGCGCGGCAACCGGCGCAATTCTCGGTCAAGTCATTGGTAAAGACACAGAATCAACACTCATCGGAACGGGAATTGGCGCAGCTCTGGGTGCGCTCTCCGGCCATCAAATCGGTGCGTATATGGACAGGCAAGAGGAAGCATTGAGGATCGCCGTGGCTGGAAGTGCGGCCGCGAGTGTAAAGAGAACACAGGATGTTCTGACAACCACTTTTCAATCCGAAGTCTTGTTTGACTTTGCTTCGGCAGCCATGAAACCTGGGGCATACGTGGAGATTGGGAGAGTCGCCGACGTATTAAATAATTACCGACAGACAACGATCAGAGTGGAGGGCCATACAGACGCGCAAGGTTCGGAAGCCTACAATCAAGGTCTATCCGAAAGACGGGCGCTGGCGGTTAAGAATGCCTTGGTACAGAGGGGAGTCGATTCCGGAAGGATACAGACGGTGGGTTTCGGTGAGTCACAACCGATATCTTCCAATGACGCCATGAATAGACGGGTGGACATCGTAATAATGCCGATTTAGGAAGGGAAGAAGAATAGGGAACCCCAAAGGGAGGTATGAGTGATGAAAACGATTTTAGCCACATCAATATTGATCATGTCAATTTGCTTTTTTCCTATGAACACTTTTGGTGGTTGTGTGCAAGGAGATTGTATAAACGGACAAGGGACCTTCGTCTCTTCCGACGGGGAAAAATACGTAGGTCAGTTTAAGGACGGCAGGAGGCATGGACAAGGGACCTTATCATCCGCTGATGGTGCAAAATACGTGGGGCAGTTCAGGGACAACATGTTGGAGGGACAAGGTACTTTGGTCCGTCCAAACGGAATCAAATATGTGGGCCAGTTTAAGCACAGTAAGATACATGGACAAGGGACCTTGACGTCTGCTGACGGCAAGAAACTGGTCGGTGAGTTTAAAAACGGAGAGTTTGTGGGAAAGTGACGATGTTGTTTCAGCCGTTGTACATCCAAAAATTCTCCTCAACAGGCTGTTGCCCAAACAAACCCGAAAAGGGATTTGAGCAACAGCCTGTCAAAGGAAGATCTTCGAGCGAGGGCCGGGATCGAACCGGCACTAAGGGTCTGTCATGAAATAAGTATCACATCTGTGCATCTCATCTTCAGGCCATCTTTGCACGATCCTCAAACACAAAATCCTCGAAATAGGTTCAACTATTCGGCATCCTTCATTTGCCGGTTTACACTTCTTATAACTTTCGAGAAAGTTAGTTCTAAT
>JAUXHQ010000004.1 GCA_030621455.1 Deltaproteobacteria bacterium | reverse complement strand
TTCTGCATCTTATCAATAATTGGGATCAAAAGTATCAAGCCCGGGCCTTTTGTAGCGATTATTCTCCCCAGACGGAAGATAACCCCTCGTTCATACTCGTTCAATATCCTTACAGCGCTGGCCAGGATGACCAATAGAAACATGCCAAGAATAACCCATCCAGTCATAGAAACCTCCCTTTGTAAATGGTTAAAGTTAAAAGTGTCGGCAACGCAAAGCGTTGCATGAAGCGCTGTTTTATTGCAGCTTTGCAACCCCCAGCCGCAGTTTGTTCACCTTTATAACCTTAATCTTCTCTCCCTTTGGAATGGTATCTTTGCTGTAAGCATCCCAATACTCTCCGTGTGTAAAAACCTTTCCATCCTCGGATATTTCCGTCTTTGCAACCCCAATCTCCCCAATTAGTCCTTCCATTCCACTCAAAGGCTTAGACAGATAAGCCCTGAACGCCAGGGTGGCAACGAGGATGAATAAGCCTGAAATCCCCAGAACAACGGGGATAAGCACAGACAAGGACACCCGCAAATACGGGACAGGAGAGTCGAACAACATCAGAGAACCGAGAAACAAAGACGTTATGCCTCCAATAGTCAAGAGACCAAAACTCGTCACTTTCACTTCCAGAATAAAGAGGACTATGGCCAGCAAGATCAGGAGAATTCCTGCATAGTTTACGGGAAGGGTCTGGAAGGAATAGAAGGCCAGAATAAGGCATATGCCTCCAATTACACCGGGAAATATAGCACCAGGATTGGCCAACTCGAAATACACCCCCAACATCCCCAACATCATCAAGACATACGCGATGTTGGGGTTACTCAGCACTTTGAGTATGTTCTGTCGGGTGCCCATGTCAATGAATGTGAGTTTAGCGTCTTTTGTATGGAGTGTAATAGTCCCCTTTGCGGTCTTAACCTCCCTGCCGTCGATTTTTTCCAGGAGGGTCTCTATGTCAGGAGCTATGAGGTCAACAACTTTCAACTCCAAGGCCTCCTTCTCAGTAATGGACACACTATTCCTCACTGCATCTTCGGCCCATTCAACATTTTTACCTCGTTTTGTCGCAATGCTTTTGATATATGCTACCGCATCATTTACAATCTTCTTTTCCATCGCTTTATCGATCTTCTTGCCGCCCATAGACACAGGATGAGCCGCTCCTATGTTTGTCCCGGGGGCCATAACAGCGATATCAGCGGCCATGGTTATCATTACGCCCGCCGATGCCGCTCTCGCGCCGCTGGGAGCGACATATACAATGATGGGGATATCGGCATTCAGTATAGCCTTGACTATCTTACGCATGGACAGATCGAGACCGCCAGGGGTATCAAGCTGGATTATCAAGCACTCTGCATTGTCCGCTGATGACTTGTCTATACTCTCATTGATGAACTCGGCAACGACCGGGTTTATTATGCTATCTATATGGGCTACATTTACATGAGCCCTTCCAAAGGGGGCGGCACGGGCCAAGAATGGCAACAAACCAAGAATAGCCAGTGCTAACAATGCGGTTGGGCTGGGTTTTTGAAAAATCATGGGTGTCCTGCAAGACCGTATGACTCTAATAAGGGTACTCCTTCTGTATCATCTGCATATCTTCCCAAACAGGCTGTTTGAAACGATGGTTTCTCAATAAGAAAGCGGGGTGATAGGTAGGGATCAGTTTAATCCCTTGATAGTCATGGAATCTCCCCCGCAATTCCGATATCTTCCTGTCTGTTTTGAGCAGGGTTTTCGCGGCAAATGCTCCGAGGGCACATATAATCTCGGGTCTTATCACTTGGATCTGCCTGGCGAGAAATGGTTCGCACGCTGCTATTTCATCCGGTTCAGGGTCTCGATTACCCGGGGGACGGCATTTAATAATATTGGCTATATAAACGTCTTTTCGCGTCATGTTTATTGCGTTAATGATCTTTGTCAGCAGCTGACCGGCGCTCCCTACAAAGGGCTCTCCCTGTATATCTTCATCTCGACCGGGGGCCTCCCCGACAAAGATCAGTTTGGCATCCTCGTTACCTGCTCCGAAGACGATATTTCTCCTCTCTAGATGTAATTTACATCTCTTACAGTCCGTCAGTTCTTTTTTAATGGTTTCCAGTATCACTGAATTTGCTTTACACCCCCGAGTGCTCAAACTATTAGTGCTATGTATCCATGACTCATGGGGATAATCGGTAAACTCATGTGAGGCCGGGAGACCTTCCATACCTAAATCCTTTTGGTAGTCTAAATATTCCCTGATGTCCGATACTATTTCACTGAAATCCTGAAACAGGCTCTTTTGGCTCGTCATTTTATATTATCAAATCTCCCAGACTTTCTCATTGAGGCCTTCTTCTTTCCCGGCCTTGATATTAACCACCTTATCCAGGATCTTCTCTGCCACGTCCTCCTTGCTCATCAATGGCAGGCTTTCTGCATTGCCTTGCCGGTCCAGTATCTGTACTATATTGGTGTCACATTCAAAGCCCGCCCCTTCCATGCACACATTATTTGCCACAATAAAGTCAAGGTTCTTATCTAACATTTTTTTCTTCGCATTATTTAACAGGTCATTTGTTTCCGCGGCAAACCCTACAAGTATCCTCTTACCCTTCCTCTTGCCTATCTCAGCCACTATGTCAGAGGTCGACTCAAGATCGAGGGTAAGGTTTCCCTTTTCTCTCTTTATCTTTTGCGAATGAGCGTTCTTGAACATATAATCGCCCACAGCCGCAGCCTTAATGACGACAGTCGAACGTTCAAGGCTATCAAGGACAGCGGTTCTCATCTCTGATGCTGTCCTTACCGGGAGAAACTTTACGCCAAGGGGTACGGGTAATGTGGACGGACCGCTAATTAAAGTAACCTGAGCACCTCTTCTCCTGGCAGCCTGAGCTACTGCATAACCCATCTTCCCTGTGGATCGATTGGTAATGAATCGTATGGGATCAATGGATTCTGCGGTAGGACCGGCAGTGACCAGGATTTGTTCCCCCAGAAGGTCCTTTTTTGTTAGAATGGATTTGATCTCTTCAATAATTTCGCTGATCTCGGCTAATCTGCCGGCTCCCCCTCTTCCACAAGCGAGTTCTCCACAGGCAGGTTCCACAAAGTGATAACCAAGAGATTTAAGGTCATTGATGTTTCTCTGCACTACAGGGTTCTCATACATATTGGTATTCATTGCAGGCGCAATCAACACGGGAGCAGTGGTTGCCATCAGCGTTGTTGAAAGGAATTCATCCGCTATACCGTTAGCCATCTTTCCGATGATATTAGCGGTTGCAGGTGCGATCACAAATATATCCGCCCATTCTGCTATTGTAATATGTCCTATTTTTGACTCTTCAAGTAGACTGAATAATTCTGCCACCACCTTGTTCCCGGAAAGGGTTTGGAAGGTTAAAGGGGTTATGAACTCCTGGGAGCTTTTCGTCATTATAACGCGAGACAGGCCCTCGAGTTTCACAATGTTTCTTAGCAGTTCCGCAGACTTATAAGCAGCTATTCCACCCGTAACACACAGCACAACTTTCTTGTTTGTCAGCACTGGGGCCTCCGCCGTGTTCTAAAAGAAGACTGCCCGTTCCTTATTCTTTGGGTTTTTCTACAACCCCGTGTAACGGGCCAACCCGGATTTCTACTACAGTAGTAAAGAGCTTATCGTATATGCTGATCAGGCAGCTCTTGTCTTTCTTGTAGAAGTTCAAGATATAACTTTTGTATTTGAAACTGTTCGCAAAAGTCCAATTGTGTCTGGGCATACTCTCTGTGAAGAAAGATACCAGCGAAGAAACGTCAACTCGACCTTTAAAAACCAGAATTCCCGCCTTTACCCCAGGGGTTTCATAAACAAATGACTCCTGCCTGTCCAACGTAAGTTCTGAAGGGACTGATATGTCATCGAAGTCAAAATATACCGGGAGCGGCCCCGTGTCGAAACCTGTAACGTCACCAAGTTGCTCTGATGAATCCACATCACTTAGGGCAGGTGCACAACTCGGGAACAGAACCAGGCCCATGATCATTGCAATAACCAGCATGATATGCGTTCCCAGATAAAAGGGTCTAACCACCTTTGTATCCATCTTGTCCTCCATGTAATTTGTTTTGAAAATATTTTGCCATGGTCAGGCAGTAACAATCCATAACAAATTGATATCTATAGGTAACTATGAGCCATAGATAACATGTATTTTAGGGCTTGTCAAAGGAAAAGCTCCTGTTCGGATCGAGATGCATATGTGGCAGTATGCCGTTTTAGATCATGAGGTCTGAGATTGACGTCCGTCAGCCTTCCCTGGCTTCTCCTCCTGAGGTCCTTTTCTATTGACACACAACCCCATTTCTCCTATACTCGCCCCGTCAAAAAATGAGTTCTTATCAGTTACAAGTGGGTTAGTGAGAGGTAAATGCCAGAGCATAAAATTGGTCGGCTTTGGAAATTCAACAAGCAGGAAGTCGACGAATGGGTGCGAGGTGGTGACGCCCACGATAAAAGACGCCAAAAGGAAATAGACCGGCAAAAAGGGTAAATTAAGCCAGAGGAACCATCACTGGTTTCGGCTCATGCGAGATAGTGTCTATATGGGGATGAATTGTTAAAGATCGACCAGGTCTGTGAAGAAATCCTGCTGACGAGCGGCATGACCAAGGAAGGATAGTCAAAGATAAAAAAAGATGAATATATACCTGGATACACTGAAACAAGTCCTCGATGAAAACAACAAAAGCCGTTTGTTTTGCTGCATCAAGGAACTGGCCACAAATGGGGTCTCTCTTGAGAGGTTCACTGAAGGGGAACGTACACCTTCCAGAAAAGATCTGATTCGGTTTATAGCCAGTTGGTTTAAGCGCATAAGAATGTCGGAGGATGAATGCTGGGACTGGATGAATGAATACTATGTTGAGATCCTTTCTTCCGTGTATTCCGGACCTGGCTTGCGGAGAGAGGAGCATATAAGGTCCCGGATCAAGTCTGTTTATGAGTCTGATACTGCTTTTGATTGCGGGTGTGAAAACAATCCTTTCAAGGCATCGTGTGACCGCAATTGTTTGGTGTACAAAGAGATGTTGGGTAAATGGGAAGAGAGGAAGGCCAGAGAAACGAATATGTCTTATGCGCCCCGGACCGGCAATGAGATATGGGACATGGCCTTGGCCGTACCTGTCCGCGCAGTTAAAGAGAAATACAAGGCCCAGTTCGGAGAAGCTGTGAACATCATATGTGATCATGTGGACAGGCATGTCCCCAGAGACAGGATAGTCGAGGTTCTCAATGAGCGCGGGGTTAAGACCAAGACAGGAAAGAAATGGACATACTCAAGCCTCTCCAACGTATTGAGGCGTCGCAACAGGGATGTACAAGGGGAGGAAACTGATAGGGACGAAGACAATAAGACGACGTGGGGAGAGGAAACTAATGAACTTGAGAGAAACGACAGAGCGGAAAGTAAGGACGTGTCCCTGTCAGCCCACCCGGTCAAAGAGAGATACAGCGCCCAATTTGAAGAGGCGCTTAGGTTTTTGCAGGGCCATATCAAGAAGGGAACCTCGAAATACGACGTGGTAGCTCTTCTTAACGAGCGCGGGTTTAAGACCAGGACGGGAAGGAAGTGGACGTATGTAATCCTGGTGAATGAACTAACGAAGCTGAAGAGAAATGTTGATAAGGACGATGAGTGAGTCTGGGGCTCGAAAATTTCTATTGACACGGGTATTGCGCTATAATATTATCTTTTAGAGTTGGTGAAAGATCGGCCCTTTTTTAGCAACCGGGTTGTCGAGTACTTCTAGTCCATTCGATCCACAATTCCAGCCCGGGATCAGAAGGATACTCAGTCCACGCAGTTAGGTGGTCTGGCAGAGAATTCAAGAGTCTATGTCATGTGCTTTCGCAGCAGCTCCTATTATCGAAAATCCCCTTACATTTCTACCTGTACCAGCGTATTATCATCTGCTCGTTTCTTGTTGTTTCTCACGGGTAACAACCAACCCAGTGGGAGTCCACGTAAACTGGTGAGA
This sequence comes from Deltaproteobacteria bacterium, assembly GCA_030621455.1. Lineage (GTDB taxonomy): Bacteria > Desulfobacterota > UBA8473 > UBA8473 > UBA8473 > JAUXHQ01. The sequence continues at coordinate 14,726 of JAUXHQ010000004.1, read as the reverse complement.
ACGTCATCCCATCAAATGAATCCCTTGTCTCATATTGGGGACGTATCGATTTTAAATTGTCATCTTCAATAGACGATTGGTCCTCTTCTTATGTATACTCTTCTTCTCCAAACTCCGGCTAGAGACTTAAGTGTATTCGAAGCCTGGTACCTCCGAAAATGAGAAGCGGGAGATCTTCCTGCAATCGGGTTCCAAGGCTGGAGGTTGGGAACAGTAATGAGGAAGGGGCGGGAATAGTAGTCAGCATAAATCTCGTGTCATTAACCAATTAACTAGTGCTCATCCATAAATGGACTTCTTGAGAAAATGGGCACGAGTTGGTTCCCAATCCAGAAATGAGCAATATTTTCTCTGAGCAAGGCCGCACGACGGTTTGCGCCGAGGCGTACATGATCGTACGTCGCAGGCGGAAACCGGAGGAGAACGAAGCTCAGGGGAAAAATGGCCATTTCTGGACGGAAACTAACTAGGTCTGTACTTCATACAGGGGGGTGTGCTTATGAATGCAAGGACACAGATGTTGAAAGACAGCGTAGTAATCAAGACCCATAGAAACGTTGCTCGAGGTCTGGAGAAGGAAGAAGATGGTATACCTTTCAGACCAGGGATGGAAGTAAAGCTCTGCCTTGATCGTGCACGTTTATTGACCAGTTCATACAAAGAGACCGAAGGGGAACCTATGGTAATTAGGAGGGCAAAGGGCCTTTCCCGGATACTTGAGGGGATGAGCATATATATTCAGCCCAATGAGTTGATCGTAGGCAACTTCGCAAGCAAGCCCGACTGCGTGACTCATTACCCCGACCTCCAGTGGAGATGGGTTGAAAAGGCCGTTAATAACGGATACAAAGATGTACTGAGCGAGAAAGAAAAAAAAGAATTAACAGGTATCCATGAGTATTGGAAGACCCGGGCTGTCCATGGTATGGAGAGAGACCTTCTTCCCGAAGATATCAGGCCGTACTGGTCTTTCAATGGGGCTCTCTACTGGGCTTATCAATGGGCGATGAGCACACCTAATTACGAAAAGGTGTTTCGCATAGGCATTGAGGGCTTGAAGAAAGAGGCTGAGAGTAAATTAAAAGAGATAAAAAAGGGCTTTTCCGATAATACGGTAAGCGGCAAGGAATACATTGAGAAGAAGAGATTTCTGGAAGCTGTTATCATAACTTTGAATGCATTTGCAACGTGGGCGACAAGATACTCGAAGCTGGCCAAAAACCTCGCAGAGGCTGAAGACGACCCGAAGAGGAAGGAAGAGTTGAAAGAGATAGCCGAGGCATGCGAATGGGTGTCCGGAAACCCACCGAGGACACTACATGAGGCCCTGCAACTCTTTTGGTTCATACATGTAATTGTAGACTACATCGAGGTACCACTGGTAGGTTGCGGGATCAGGTTTGACGAGATCTTCTATCCTTTTTACGCAAAGGATGAGAGAGAGGGAAATATTACACGCGACGGCGCACAGGAGCTTGTGGAATGTCTATGGATAAAGTTCCTGGAGACAGGATTCCTGCATCCACCCATATGGTCCGGTGCTGGTGGCGGAGGTCTTGGATGGCAGACCCTGACTATAGGGGGCACCGATTCTCATGGCGAGGATGTAACAAATGAGATGAGCTACATAGTTCTGGATGCCACCATGTCCACTCGTACGATACAACCCCCCCTCGCCCTGAGGTGGCATGACAATACGCCCAGGGAACTCCTTCTTAAGGCAATCGATGTTATAGGTACGGGTGTGGCCCAACCTGCCATATTCAATGACAATGTTGTTATTCCCAGGTATACGGAAATGGGGGTTCCACCGGAAGAGGCTCGAACCTATTCCATTAGCAACTGTATGTTTCCCATGATCCCAGGTAAGAACATCATCACCCGCACCAATAGTGCAGGGCTTTTGTTTCTGCCGAAGTGTCTCGAACTGGCGCTCAATCGGGGGAGGGATATGAAGACAGGGGAACTCATAAGCTGTGAAACCCAGGACCCGTCAAGGTTTACATCTACGGAAGAGGTAATGGATGCTATCTTACAGCACTACAGTTTTTACTGCGACAAGGCATTCCATCTAAGCGACATAGGCGACGCACTTTATGAAGAGTATTTACCTCGTCCCTTCTTGTCTGCATTACTCGACGGGTGTATAGAAAGGGCGGAAGATCTGAGGAAATGGAGTTATTTGCCCTGGAAAACCCTGGGGCTTATCGGAACAAACAATGTTGTCGATGCACTGGCCGCCATTAAGAAGTTCGTATTCGAAGAAAAGAGATTGAGCATGGCCGAATTGCTCGACGTCCTCAAGAAGAACTGGGAAGGCAAAGAGGATTTACGCCTCATGTTTCTCAACGAGGCCCCAAAATTTGGAAATGATGATGACTATGTGGATTTCATAGCAAGGGACCTTTACTACAGGGTAGCCAAGGAAACAACGAAATTTAAGACCTATTATGGGACCCCTGGTTTCATAGACGGTAGTGTGGCCTCTGCGCCCTATTCCTTTGCCATAAGTACCTGGGCTACGCCTGACGGTAGAAAGGCGGGGGATGCATTCCATGATGGGAGTATCACCCCGGAGACAGGTATGGATAATAAGGGCCCTACCGCCGCCCTTAAATCAATATCGAAGATAGATCCCTTGAAATCGTGGAACCACCTGTATAATCAGTCGTTTATGCCCCAATTCCTCCAGGGAGAATACAGAAATGTATTTGCGGACTATCTCAAGACATGGGGAGATTTGGGTATTCACCACATACAATTCACCGTAGTTGACAAGGATACGATGCTGGATGCACAGAGACACCCTAAAAGACACTCTGATTTGATAGTAAGGGTGTGCGGGTACTCTGCATACTTCGTTGACCTGAGCGCGGGGTTGCAGGATGAGATCATGAAGAGAACTGAGCAGTGCTTATGATGCGGGGAACCGGGTCTATTTCGGTCCTGTTTCTTGGCTCTGTATTGTAACTTAGTGTGACCTTGTTACCGTGGAACTCCGATAGGGGACGGTTCAAATGTACGGAAAAGAAGAGGATAATCGCAGGGGTGTTATATTTAACATCCAGAAGTTTTCCATCCACGACGGGCCTGGGATAAGGACCACTGTCTTTTTGAAGGGATGCCCCTTACAGTGTAAGTGGTGCAGCAACCCCGAGTCCATATCCCCTTCTCCGGAAATTATGGTTTACGATGCAAGATGCATCCATTGCGGCAAGTGTGAGGAGGCCTGTCCAGAGGGTGCTATTGTTGCCATTGAGGGAAGTGAAAGGATAGATCTGGCTAAGTGCACTCATTGCATGGAATGTGTAAAAGTGTGCCACTCAAAGGCCCTGGAACGTACGGGCACGGATATGACTGTCCGTGAGGTAATAGAAGAGGTGGAAAAAGATTCTCTCTTCTATCAGAATTCAGGAGGAGGGGTGACCCTGTCAGGTGGAGAGCCATTGTTTCAATGGAGGTTCACAAGGGGGATACTGCAAGAATGCAAAGAAATGGGGTTTCATACAGCGCTCGATACCACCGGATATGCCTCATGGGAGGTGCTGGAAGATGTTTTGAGGTATGTGGATCTGGTTCTCTATGATATAAAGCATATGGACGACCAGTGTCACATGGAAGGTACGGGGGTTTCAAATACCCGGATACTGGAGAATATACGGCGAACTGCCTCCGTGGTAAGAACGTGGCTTCGATTTCCTGTAATACAAGGGTTTAACGATTCTCCTGAGAACGTTGACGGAGTGGCATCGCTGGCATTAGAGCTCGGCCTAGAGAAAGTATCGCTCTTGCCGTATCATGAGTGGGGAACTGCTAAGTACGATAAGCTGGGGAAAAGGTATGTATCTCCATATTCCGGTCAGATAAGTGATGAGAGGTTAGAGGAGATAAAGAGCGTCTTTGAAAAGAAAGGAGTTGTCACGACATTGAAGGGATGAATGGTTAGCTCTATGTCAGGCAATATTTCGACCTGTTCAGCTGAGCAGGGTTACCGCTTGCCGGGTACTAACACGTTACGAGATCTGAATTTCACAAGGGAGGTAATGATGGGAGAGCGTTTGTTCGTAATCGGAAATGAAGCAATCGGGTGGGGAGCGCTTAATGCAGGATGTGATGCGTACATGGGATATCCCATAACCCCTCAGAACGAGACCACGGAGTGGTTTGCAAAGGAGTTCCCGAAGAGGGGCAAGGTCTTTGTTCAGTCTCAGTCTGAGGTTGGGTCCATAAACATCGTATTTGGCGCTGCGTCTACAGGCCACCGGGTAATGACTTCCACTTCGGGACCAGGGTGGGGTCTAATGCAGGAAGGGATGTCTCATCTCGCAAATGGTGAACTTCCCTGTGTCATATCCCTCGTTCAAAGGGGAGGACCCGGGGCGGGCACAACAAGGCATGGCCAAATGGACTATCTTTCAGCAACCAGGGGGGGAGGTAATGGCGGGTATAAAAACATCGTTTTAACCCCTGCGTCCGTTCAGGAAACCCACGACTTTGTCCAGCTTGCGTTCTACCTTGCGGACAAATACCGTAACCCGGTAATTGTGATGACTGATGGTCTGTTGGGACAGATGGCGGAACCCCTGGAGTTGAGAAAACTCGATTTCGGTTCTCTCCCAGAAAAGGACTGGGCAGTCAGAGGACGGGCAAATCAACCCGATGGCGTACGCCGGGTTGTGACGGCCATGCAGGGTCTCATGCCGACGCCGCCCCACCCTCCGTATGCCGGTTTTTTGGATCTTTTGAAAGTCCTGAATGAGAAGTACGAAACGATGAAAGAAGCTGAAGCCAGATACGATACATACATGATTGAAGATGCGGATTTGATTATTGTGGCATATGGATACACTGCAAGGGTATCGAAGGAATCTCTCAAAATAGCGAGAAAAGACGGTCTCAAGGTTGGGATGATACGACTTCAGGCAGTATGGCCTTTCCCCTATGAAATAATAACGGAGATGGCCTCCAAAGGGTGTCGATTCCTGGTGGTCGAGGACAGTCTCGGACAATTGTTAGAGGATGTTAGGATCGGTGTTCAGGGAAAGACAGGCGTCCATCTGCTGGGGGCATTGGCCCGTCACGACCCTTCGGACGGGGGGATGATCCTTCCGGATTCTGTCCTTACCGAAATATACAGACTTATGGAGTAGACTACTTCACTGATAATTTGCCTTACAGGAGGCTTTACAGATGAAAAAAGAATTGGTTTCAGGGTTGCCTAAACTCTGGGCACATAATCCGGCGGAAAGGTTGGAATGCCCCGGATGTCAATACCCGCTTATAACGCGAATCGTCTATGATGTAATAGATGAACTTGGGGTTGAGGGAAAAACTATACTGGTTAACAGCTCTGCCTGCGGATATGGCATTGTCTTAACAACGTCCGTGGATGCAATGTTTCCCAATCACGGGCAGGGTATAGACGTTGCAACAGGAGTAAAACGTCTCCTTCCGGATTGTTTTATTATCTCTTTTGGTGGAGATGGAGATGTTGCAGCCATAGGAGCCGGCGCATTCGTCAACGCGGCCCAACGTGCAGAGAAGTATTCGATGATCATGGTAAATAACGGCCATTTTGCAATGACCGGCGGGCAGCTGGCCCCTACAACCCTTATGGGTCAGGTTACTACAACCAGCCCGGAAGGGCGCGGGCCGGCTATGGGGTACCCTGCCCGCATGCCCGAGATGATTGCCACGGTCCAGGGGACTGCCTATTCTGCACGCGGGGCAGCGAACAACCCTGCAAATTTTCTGAAAACCAAGAAATACGTAAAGAAAGCCTTTCAGAAACAAATCGACAATGTTGGTTTCAGTTTTGTTGAGTTCCTGTCGGCATGTCCTACCGGGTGGCATATGACCCCTCAGGAGAGTATTAAGTGGGTCGAGGAAAAGATGATACCGACTCTGCCGCTGGGTGAGTTTAAGGATGTTGACACACTGGATTAGTGCCCATCCACAAACGGGTTTTTCAGGAAAATGGGCGCTTGTTTTTTCACTTGAGAGAGAATGTTCTGGAGGAACTTATTATGGACAAATCCGTAAGTAAACGGGCTGATTTAATAATTGCAGGCTTGGGAGGGCAGGGTATCTTAATGGGGGGAAAGCTCTTGGCAACAGCGGCGATGTCTCTGTACAGATGCTCTCTATGGCTTCCTTCCTATGCGAGTCGTGTTAGAGGCGGCCCCAGTGAGTGTACTGTAATCTTTTCAAATGATGATATAGATTCTCCCATCTTATCGAAGGCATACGCAGTGATACTGGTTGATCCGCCTCAACTCAAACTCTTCGAGCAGAGAGTTCGTTCCGGAGGATATCTTATCGTGGAAAGCGCCGGTTTGAACGAAACCATAGAAAGGAAGGATATTAAGATGTTGTCTGTACCGGCCCTTAATATGGCAGTAGAGATGGGGGACAGACGGGCATCGAATATGATCCTCCTCGGGGTTTATTTGGGGGTGGCAGACAGCATTCCTGTCCCAATTGTGGAAGAGGAACTGAATCGTCGGTTTGCCAAAAAAGAGAAGGTACGCTTATTGAATCTTAACGCATTCAGAAAGGGACTTGAGGAAGCGCACAAGCTCGCGGCATAGGCGTGTTGCGCAAAGGCAGAAATTCTTGATTGAAATATTATCAGGTGTCTCTTGGCCCCTGATATGTCATGTATTTTCAAGAATACCGCGTAACACCCAAGGATGAGAAAGCGGTGTAAAAGAAGAGGAGGCGATGATGGCAAAGGGTGAGATAGTCATAGATGAGATGTATTGTAGGGGATGTGGGTACTGTGCGGATTTTTGCCCCAAGGATTGTGTAGCCATACAGGAAGACAAGTTTACGCCCCAGGGATATCCACTGTCTTCTTTTGTCAGACCCGAAGACTGCACTGCCTGCGGGATATGCAGTTTCATGTGTCCTCATCATGCAATAGAAGTCTATCGATATGTGGAGGAGTGAGTGTTGTTTTCAAAAGCTACTAGATAAAGAGAGAAAACCTTGACAAAAAAGGCAGGTTTCTTTATCTTGGGCATGTTTTTCATGCATTTCCGGGTCGACTACAAAAGATGAATCTTTTTACCGATAGAAGAGGGATGACTAGAGTATGGGAAAGATACTCTTCGTGTGTACAGCCAACATTTGCCGCAGCCCTTTTGCTGAAGGAGTGTTGAAGATGCTTCTTATGAAGAGAAAGGTGGAGGGGATCAAGGTCCGTTCAGCAGGCGTCTTCGCCATACCAGGGCATCATCCCCCTGAGGACGCGGTTAAAGTTGCCCGCGAGTTTGGCGTTGATGTTTCCGGACATAGCTCAAGCCCTCTCTCCGTGGAGATGCTCAGGTCGGCAGACATGGTAGCTGTCATGGACCTTTTCCACAGAGAAAAAATCGTGGAGATGGAACCGGAATCAGAAGATAAGCTGAGACTTCTGGGGAGTTACAGCACGTCCCCCGGAAAGACACCCGAAGAAATGGAGGTACCTGATCCATACGGGTTTACTCTCTTCCACTATAGACGATCATTTAAAATTATTCACGATTGCACTGAAACCCTCTGCAAAGAGCTTCTTGAGTGATACTTCGTCATCGATCCTCGTGGTCCCATCCGGCGCCACTTGACCGAAAGGCAGCCCTTCCCCTTCAAGTTAGCGCCCTTCGGGCGGGCTGTTAGCTGTTAAGCCTGTTTGGCTTATTAGCTTAATGGCTTACCAGCTTAATAGCTATGATCGGCTAGCACACATAGTCAGGAACTAATTGATATAATTGATTAAAAAATGGGATTTCCTATACAATCAAGGTATCAATATCTGGCTATCAGCATGCTGATAGCAGCATCGAGCCCTTCGAGGGTAAGTTCGAACATGGGAAATATCCTGCGGATCATCTTGATGGTCGGATGGTTCCATTCCGAGAGGTCTTCGGGGTTTAACCAGACAACACGCTTGAAATGATCGGATATGCGCTGAAACCAGACGATACCGGGCACCTCATTCCTTTCGTAGTAGTATATTGCCCCATATTTCATTGTCAGCTCCTCATCTCCCATGCAGGCGTCTCCGAGGAAAATTACCTTATGGTCGGAATCAAGCGTATTGAGCAGATGACTTGTGTTTGTAACCTCATTTCTTTCGATATCTTCAAATACGCTATCATATATGCAATTGTGGAAGTAGTAATACTTGAAGTCTTTGAAGTGCGTAGCCGCATGAGCAGCGCTGAAGAGCCTGCCGCAGAGTTTTGCGTAGGGACTCATGGAACCGCCTACATCCATAAACAAGAGCAACTTGACGGCATTCTTTCTAGCCCTTCTCCACTTGAATTCCAGGTCTCCGGCGTTCTTGCAGGTGTGGTCTATGGTGGCATCTAAGTCCAGTTCATCCTCCGGCCCGATCCTGCTCAGCCTCCTTAACCTCTTCAAGGCTGTCTGGAAGGACCTGACATCGAGGACTACGTCACTCCTGTAATTACGGAATTTCCTTTCCTTTGCGACCTGCAGGGCAGACTTATATATGGATGTCCCGCCAAACCTTATACGTTCCGGGTCCACGTCGTAGCTATCAAACGTGGATGCTTCCCCGTCACGACGCTCCCTCAGTTCCATCATCTTCTGTTGATGGGTCTCAGTGAGATAATCGAAGTCACTCCACCCTAACCGGGTCACCTCGTCTTCTGTCAGTTCAATCCTGTTAACTGGATCCTTCAACCACTCGAGTACTTCATCCCTAAACCTTTCCGAGGTTTCGATGCCCCCGAAATACTCCTCGAATGCCGAGTCATACTGATCGAAGTACCCTTCACTCTTTACAAGGATCGACCTAGCCAGATAGTAGAACGTATCTAAACTGGAGAAGGCAAAGCCTCTCGACAGGGCGTCTATTAACGCCATCCATTCCGTAATGGAGACCGGTACCTTTTTCCTGCGGAGCAAGTAAAAAAAATTCGTGAACATGTTATGTGTGGATTAGGGCTGTTTCATGCACGTGAAGCCTCCGCCCCCTTGCTGATAAAGTGTTCATAGTCGGCCTCTTTCTTGAGAAGAACACCCAAAAAGGGTATCTCATCCGAAACATCTTCGCAAGAAATCCCGCCGGCATTCAAAGCCTGAATCCAGTCCAGGAGTTCACTCGTAGATGGTTTCTTCCTGAATTCATTGATACCCCTCAGCAAGTAAAATTTCTTGAGGACCTCCCTCAATAAATCTTTCTTTATCTCAGGGAAGTGCACCATCACTATCTCTTCCATCAGCGTCTCATCCGGGAATTCGATATAGTGAAATATACATCTACGCAAGAAGGCATCCGGGAGTTCTTTCTCTGAATTACTCGTTATCACCACGATGGGTCTATGTTTGGCATTTATCGTCTCATTGGTCTCATGAATATGGAAGGACATCTCATCGAGCTCATTCAAGAGGTCATTGGGGAATTCCACATCCGCCTTGTCTATTTCGTCTAGGATAAGGACGACACGTTCAGAGTGGGTGAAGGCCATCCCGAGTTTGCCAAGCTTGATATACTGTTTTATGTCTGACACATCCCCATCACCAAAGCGGCTGTCGTTTAACCTCTGCACAGTATCGTAAATATATAGTCCATCCTGGGCAGTGGAGGTGGACTTGATATTCCATACGATCAATTCCTTGTCCAGCCCCAAGGCAATATTATGTGCCAGTAAGGTCTTCCCGGTTCCAGGCTCTCCTTTAACAAGCAACGGTCTTTGAAGGGCAATGGCAACATTGACGGCATTTTTCAACGGCTCCGAGACGATATACTTCTGAGTGCCCATGAATCGATCAAACTTCCTTTCGCTCATCAGAATCCTCCTACCTTCACGATCTTCTTTCGTGGAACTTCCTATATATAAGACGACAATCGATTCGATGTTTGCTTACCGAATCGTCGAATGGTAATTTCTGCAAAAGCGCGGGTATTAACTCCTCTGCCTCTCGGTAATCTACCAGCAGGACTTTTGGAGAAAATACACTGAATGCTGCTAAAATAACATAAAAGATGCTCCAAGCCAACAAAATAAATTAGCGAGTGCCCATCCATTAATAGCCTCTTAAGAAAGGGGGCACTAGCAAGTTTCCAATTCAGAAATGAGCAATTTTTTGCAAGGTCAAGGAAGACAAGGGATTGCGCGGAGGCGTACAAGGGTACGCCGCACAAACAATCCCGCAGACTGACGCAGAGATTGCGGAAAAGTGCCATTTCTGGATGGAAACTAGCGAGTCTCTCTTTAACGAAGGGGTCCCTTTTCCTTTTCCGCGAAAAGACAAGCCATAATAGGTCCTATCTTACGTTCAGATTACTTAATTTAATTTCCATTCCTTAACTGTCAGTTTTAGGCTTCCAACTCAGAAATGAACAATTTTCGGAAGAGTCAAGTGATTGTGCGGTACAGACTGACGCAGAGATTGCGGAATATCCCCTGGAATATCAAGGAAAAATGGGGCAATGAAGAAGAGAATATGGGCCTTACTGTGAGTTTTTGATTGACAGATAAGCGTAATTGTCTTATACACTTACTCTATTTGCACCATGGGAAATGCCCGCTAACTACTTCATTTGTGGGTCTCCAGCCTTGCAACAACTGTTATTCTCCGTATATTTGAGGAAAACATGCCTATGGACAAGCGGACAATATTATTTTTGTCGATATTTGTGTGCGTGCTGCATGCTTGTCCTCTGTGGAACTGGGTCTGCTCATCTAAGCAAGATTCTGTTGAATTTGTCGTTCGTTCACCTCATCCTCTCACCAATGCCGATCCCCCCATAAAAATTGATGGGTTCATAGGTTCTGCTCCTGAAGGAGAGATGGTGCATGTCAGCTCTATCTGTGAGTTGCCGGATGGAAGACTGGCTGCTGTCTGGTATGGTGGCTCAAGGGAGGGGGCCAAAGATGTTAAGATATATCTTGCCACATGTGACCCTGAAGAAGGGATATCGTGGACCAAACCTCGCATAGTTATGGACCGTCGGATCGCCTCAAAGGAGTTAAACAGATATGTGAAGAAAGTCGGGAATCCAATTGTCTTTGCCGACTCCGAGGGCCAACTCTGGCTTATTTATGTCTCAATTATATTCGGCGGATGGTCTTGTAGCTCACTGAACGTGAAAATGTCCAGCGACGGGGGGGCAACTTGGGTACCAAGCCAGAGAATCACTCTAAGCCCATTAATCAACATCAGTCAACTTGTGAGGAATAAACCTGTGTTGCTCGAAGATGGGGGTTTTATGTTACCCATCTATCATGAGTGCCTTGGAAAATACCCGGAATTACTGTACATTCGGAGACAGCGCACGAACGGTTGTACCCCTCACTTGAAGGTCAGAGTAGCAAGTGGAAGGGCGTTCATCCAGCCGTCTGTGGTTGCGCTTGGCTCCCGGTCCGCTGTAGCTTTTTTACGGAGTTGTTTAGAGGACAAAGCAGTGGCAATGACCGTTACAAGAGACGCCGGCACCACGTGGACCAAGCCTGTAACGCTTGATCTACCTAACCCCAACTCCGGTCTAGACACGCTACTGTTGTCGAATGGACGGATTTTGATTGCGTTTAACGATAGTAAGAATAACCGCGACAACCTGGGATTAGCGGTGTCCAGTGACGGAGGCCTCAGCTGGATTCGGATTGCGATCCTTGAACATACACCGGGCGCGAAGTATTCTTACCCTTACATGATCTTTACCCGTAATGGAAAAATTCATCTTGTCTACACATGGCGCAAAACGCGCATCAAACATGTAGTAATCAATGAGTCGTGGATCAATAAACGGATGGCTGAAAACCTACAAATGAAATGACCCTCCTCCAAGACTTCAATTGTCAAGCCACAGTTTCATACGTTTTCCCCTTCCTGATTGTCATGGTAATTGGACAATCTGTCGCTGGAATGATCGTAAAGAACCCACCCGGTCGGCGTTTAACTTTGATCCTTGGGGTTTTGTCCGCTCTTATTGTGAGCTTACCCGTAGGAGGCCTCCCTGTCGCTCGCTGGCTAATCAGCTTTAACGCCAACTTCAGCATCCCTCTCACGGCCGTATTACTGGGTAAAGTTTGGGAGAATGCGACAGGGGTCAAACTATTCGACAGCAGGGCGCTTATGACTGCCTGGATATTCGGACTAACGGCAGGCATCATCCTCTACCCCATGGGACTGGGGTTGGGCAGGTTCGACCCTTACATACTTGGTTGGCAATACTCATCGCTTTTCTTGCTCTTGCTTGTTGTCACACTCGGGCTAATCTTCACGAAAAACCGTTTTGGGGCGGTCCTGGTAGGGTGCATGCTCGCATATAACTTGCGCTTATTAGAGTCAGAGAATTTGTGGGATTATCTTGTGGACCCGTTCTATATGATTGCTTCGGCAATACTGCTGGGATTCAGATGGAAAAACAGCAGGTCCTTAGGTATTTAACCACAGCAATAGGGAGAAAACAATAATGACTTTCTTTTATCGGTTACCAAAGCGATTGCGACTTATAATTCTTGTCGTTGCTTCCTATATATTGATTTTTACGGCATTACGAATAGCTTTCTGGCTAACTTTTCACACAACCGACAATCCGGTTTCAAGTGGTGTTCTTTTGAAAACTTTCTTCTTGGGTTTCAAGTTTGATTTGCGTCTTGCATTGTTATTGTCGTTTCCCATTATCCTGTTGTCCTGGATCCCTGGTATAAATCCAGTTCGTTCCCGCGGAGGAATACGATTTTGGGTAGGCTATTTAGTGATTATAATGCTTATGGCAACCTTATTCTATACGGCGGACTTCGCACACTACGGTTATCTACAAAGAAAAGTGGATGCCACGGTGCTGAGATATATGGATAATCCCTCTATTTCGTTACAGATGGTATGGGAAACGTATCCTGTTTTGGGAGGACTACTGGGGGTGGCGCTCTTTGTCACTCTTTACGGTGCAAGCATGAAGTGGCTCGTATCAAGATCTGTGACACGCGATGTCGCACCTATGGTCAAGTGGAAGCGCCTACTGATTATATCTGTGAGTGTCGTACTATATATTTTCGCAATATATGGAAAGTTTTCTTATTATCCCCTTCGCTGGTCAGAGGCTTTTTTCACCACCAATCGCCTCATCTCAGCCTTGGCATTAAATCCGGTACTCTATTTTTTTGATACCCTGCCTGGGGGTGCAAAGGAATACGAAGAGGAGAAGGTAAGAAAATATTATGACACAATAGCATCCTACCTCGGAGTAACGAATCCGGACCCCGAAAAGCTCAACTTCTCGAGGGATGTCAATCCCTCTTCGTCAGTACCCGGGAATCCGAACATCGTTATCATCATCTTGGAGTCCTTCGCTGCCCACAAATTGGGATGCTTTGGAAATCCTCTTCACCCCTCCCCCAATTTTGACTCCATTGCCGGGGACTCTCTCTTCTTCAGGCGCCTTTACGTGCCATGTGCCGGAACCGCCCGGTCCGTCTTTGCAACGCTGATTGGAACCCCGGATATAATCGTTCATCTTACGTCATCCCGCAACCCTGTTATCGTGCGACAACACACAATTGTTAACGCTTTCACGGGTTACGAGAAAATGTACTTCATCGGTGGGAGCGCTAATTGGGGTAATATCCGCGGGGTGCTTTCTCATAATATCCCCGGTTTACGCATTTACGAAGAAGGCCACTACGATTCTCCCCGCGTGGATGTTTGGGGGATATCGGATTTACACCTTTTTGAAGAAGCTAACCATGTTCTTCGCAATGAGAAGAAGCCATTTTTTGCCATTATCCACACTTCCGGGAATCATCGTCCATATAATATCCCGGATGACAACCGGAATTTCAAAATGGCCTCTCTGGATGAAAGGGAAGTGAAAAAATACGGTTTTGTCTCGCTTGCGGAATTGAATGCTTTCCGATTTATGGATCATTGTATCGGCTTATTTATGCGTACAGCTGCGAAGGAGAAGTATTTTAGTAACACTCTTTTCGTTTTTCTTGCAGATCACGGTCTTGTGGGCACAGCTCCCCATATGCCCAACGGAGAAGAGATGTTTAGGCTGACTCACTTCCATATCCCGTTTCTAATTTACGGCCGGGGGTTGATTCCCGAAGGAAAAACTTTTGACATTATTGCAAGTCAGGTAGACGTTTTGCCCACGCTTGCTGCGATTACGGGAAAACCTTTTAAAAATACTACGATAGGAAGAAACCTCTTTGACACGCGCTTTGATTCGCAAAGGTGTGCTTTTATTCTGAGTGAGAGGAGGGCTGTCCCTGAAATCGGCCTTCTCGGTAAAGAGTTTTATTTCCTTATGGATTCAGATGGGACAGATAAGAAATTCTATCAATGCGGCTCGGAAACACCAGGACTAAACGTCCTCAAACATTTCCCTGACCGGGCGAGAGAGATGGAGGAACTTTGCCGTGGTATTTACGAGACGTCGAAGTACCTTCTTTACCACAATGGACCCGTGGAATAGCATAACCCCCATTACTGAGATGGTTCGCCCCCCACATCCTTTGAGAAGTTGCCACAAAGTACCCTAAATGTGTAAGCAATTACATAAATTATGGAATGATTTGTCCCCTGCCTCATGATGACAGGGGGTAATAACGGGGGAGTGTAATGTTTCATGGCATAAATTAACTTATAAAATTAGCTAGTTAAGAAATATTTCTCTTATTTCTCAACCCTTGGCCCGAAGTTTGCGAAGGTGAAAAGACGACGTTCGAAGAGATCACCAGATAAATTAATTCTCACCAATGATT
>JAUXHQ010000094.1 GCA_030621455.1 Deltaproteobacteria bacterium | reverse complement strand
GTTTATTGATCGCTAATGAATATCATAATTCTTTGCAAATTCCAAAGACTTTTAGCACCGGTTCATAAATTTTCCTACCTGTGCAGTTGAGCAGAGTTATCGCTTGTCGCAATCCTGTTGATTGAATCATCAGGGAAACTTCACCATATTTAATTTCCGCCTCTAACTCGCACCCATCCATAATAAGCCCCTTAGCAATCGGACACCAACAGGTCGCCAATTCAGAAACGAGCAATTTGCCACAAGGTCTTGGATATCAAGGAATTGCCAAGCGATCCTCATTTTTCTTTCTGTTTAATAACTTTTGGTCTATAATTGGTAATTTCTGTGATGGCTCCCTAGTCCTTGATGGCTCATGGAGGTATTTGTGGCTTTGACGTATTTATCGTTGCCGGGTGCTCGTATCTGTTGCCGGTTATACATAAGAACCTGTTAAAAATACATGAAGAGATGATATCTATTTTGGAACCTGGGGGAACCCTCTCCGGAAAACTCCATAATTACGAATTTCGTCCACAACAGATGGAGATGTCCCAAGCTGTGGCCGACGCCTTAAGATGCGAAAAATACTTGATCGTGGAAGCGGGAACGGGGATCGGCAAGACCCTTGCCTACCTCATCCCTGCCATACTGAGCCAAAAAAAGGTTGTCATCTCCACAGGGACCAAAAACTTGCAGGAGCAACTCTATTTTACGGACATCCCCCTTTTGAAAGAGGTCCTTCCCCTGGATTTCAATGCTATATACATGAAAGGGAGAAACAATTATCTATGTCTGCGGCGTTTTCGGAAATTCAATGCCCAATCTTCTCTGACGTTCGACAGGGCTTTATCCGGTCATGAAGAGATATTGCAATGGGCACAAAAGACTGAGACCGGAGATCGTTCAGAGCTTGAGAACCTGACGGATGACGATCCGGTGTGGAACGATATATGTTCGAAGAGCGACCTCTGCGAGGGGCAAAAGTGCGAGACATTCGACACGTGCTTCGTTACCAGGATGCGACAGAATGCCGCAACCGCCGATATAATCATCATTAACCACCACCTTTTCTTCGCGGATTTATCGGTAAAAGTAACGGGGTACGGAGAGATAATACCGAGATATAACGCGGTTATTTTCGACGAGGCGCATCAACTGGAAGATGTGGCCACCAATTATTTTGGAATAACCGTGAGTAATTACAAGCTGGAAGAACTGATCCAGGACACGCTGAGGGAGCTGAGAACAAACAAGATCAGTGATAAACGTATAGATAAGGCGCTAGACTCTTTAATGGAAAGGCAAAAAAGGTTCTTTGGTAGCTTTCAAACCAAGTTATCCAGATATCGGTTGAAGTCCGAGGTTCTGCACAGTGATACATTAAAGCAGTCAGGTAATATATTAAATACTCTGGAACTGATTGCCTCCAGGCTCATTAATCTGCAGCACGAAGCCGATGAAATCAGGGCCTGCAGCAGAAGGGCATCAGAGATAAAAGACCAGTTAGCTTTCATCATTGACATGGAAAATCCTCTCTACGTCTACTGGTGCGAGAAGAGGGGAAAAGGGGTATTCCTTCACGCTTCTCCCATAGATGTATCCCATGAGCTGAAGACCCGGTTGTTCAATGAAGTCAAGAGTATCATCTTTACATCAGCGACCATATCTACAAATGGGGGCTTTGATTACTTCAAATACCGACTGGGACTTGATGACCATGTGGACGAATTATGCTTGACTTCCCACTTCGATTATCAAAGGCAATCTATCCTCTATCTCCCGAGAGGCCTACCTGACCCTAATTCATCTCGATTTGTTGAATCCATTTCAGAAGAAATTGAAAGGATACTCTCTGTCACTTCCGGAAGGGCCTTCGTATTGTTCACAAGCATTAAAAACATGAAAGAGGTCTATGAAAGGCTTAAAAACAGGCTGAGCTTCCCGGCATTGCTACAAGGTGAAAAGCCTAAGTCATACCTACTCAATAGATTTAAGAGAGATGTAAACTCGGTGTTATTTGCCACCCACAGTTTTTGGGAAGGGGTAGATGTTCAGGGTGAGGCGCTCAGTTGTGTCATTATCGATAAATTGCCCTTTGCCTCCCCTTCCGAACCTGTAGTTGAGGCCAGAATCGAAAACATCTCAAGGGATGGAGGAAACCCCTTTCTCGATTATCAATTACCGTCTGCCATTTTAACGTTGAAACAGGGCGCTGGTAGATTGATCAGGAACAAAAAGGACATGGGGGTTCTCTCCGTCCTGGATAATCGAATAGTAACCAAAGGGTACGGAAAAAGATTCATTAGAAGTCTGCCCGATTGTCCCATAACAAGTAACCTCGAGGATGTTGAGGGGTTTCTGAGAATAAAGTGCACTAATTAAGGATGAAGAACCTATATAAACATTGGATCTTCCGTATTATGACATCTTATGCGACTTTAGGTATCTATGAATAGACTCTCTTTCATCCTTGTACCCATTTTACTACTCTTAACCCTTGTCTTTTGTTGTCCGTGTTCTTATTCCGAAAGCACTGAGCTGGGGGATCATATCGGTGAGGGGCCAATACAGTTAGAGGCAGACAGGTTAGAATTTGACAGAAAGAATAATGTTTATACGATCCGGGGGAACGCCAAAATAGTCCAGGATAAAAGGATATTAAAGGCAGACATGATAAAGGTAAACCCGGAGAGCAGGCATGCGGAGGCAACCGGAGATATTATCCTGATCGACGGAGAAGACATACTTCGGAGTGACAGGATGGAGATCAACATGGCTGAACAAACAGGTATCATATATAATGGGACCCTATTCTTCAAGAAAGATAACTTCCACATATCCGGAAAACGGATCGAGAAACTGGGTAAGGACAAGTATCGGATGATTGACGGGTCTTTTACCACATGCGATGGTGACTCTCCTCCCTGGAAGTTTACCGGCAAAGAGTTAAACGTCACCGTAGAGGGTTACGCTACTGTAAAACATGCGATGTTCCATTTAAAGGACATACCGGTCTTTTACTTCCCTTACATGATTTACCCGGCAAAGATCAAGAGACAGACTGGGTTTTTGATCCCCTCTGTCGCTTATTCCAAAGAGCAGGGAAACCAGATGACAGTGCCTTTCTTTTGGGCAATATCTAAGAATATGGATGCGACTTTTTCACTGGACTACAGGGGTAAAAGAGGGATCGGAGAAGAGACGGACTACCGTTATCTTTTCAGCAAAAATAGTTTTGGGGGCCTTTACTTCTATCATATGAAAGAAAAGCAAAGTTACCGGGACTGGCAGGAAGGCCGAAAGGAAGACGGACTGATCAGCAGCCCTGACAGATGGCTCCTGAAGTATCGGCATGAACAATATTTCGATCCTTCTCTCACTGCAAAGATCGATGCGACAGCAGTAAGCGACAGGGATTTCTATAGAGATTTTGATGAGATTGTTGACGATAGATCCAAAGAAAAACTGGAGTCCAATATCTTCCTCACCAAGGTCTGGCAGAGGTTCAACCTGAATTCCGAATTCAGGCATTATCAAGACTTGGAAAAAAAGGATAAAACTACGTTACAGAGGCTTCCAAGGGTTGCGTTCACGGGTTCACAACAGAGAATTCGAGATTTCCCCCTGTTTTACAGTCTCACCTCTGCGTTCGACAACTTCTGGAGGGAGGAAGGACTGAGAGGTAATAGAATAGATATCTACCCTAAGATATTATACACTTTTCATACCGACTATTTCGATTTCAATCCGGAACTTGGGATAAGGGAGACCGTCTATAGACTGGACCACGGCGATGATAAGGTTAAGAGCAGAGAAATCTACGACTTAAACATACGGTTCTCAACTACAGTTCAAAAGATATTCAAGGCTAATGCAGGAAGGCTTCAAAAACTGAAACATACCATAAAACCGGAAGTAGAGTATACGTTTATACCGGCAGTAGATCAAAGTGACCTTCCAGAATTTGATTCCGTTGACAGGATTGACAGGTCGAAAGCCATCACTTACTCCCTCACCAATGAGCTTGTGGGGAAAATTCGTGGGGAAAAGGGGAAAAACTATTACCACAAGTTTGCCAGGTTTAAACTCAGTCAGAGCTACGATTTCGCTGAGGCCGAAAAGTCATCAGCGGATTCCCCACGTCCGTTTTCCAAAGTATCGGGTGAACTAAATATCTTTCCAACGAAGGATATCACTTTACTGCTTGACGGAGAGTATGATACATACGGGGGTGATCTTAGCGCCTTTAATGGATTGCTGAACCTAAAGAATAAACGGGGAGATTCCGTTTATCTCGAATACAGAAATACAAAGGGCGAGCTAGAGGAAATCAACACGAAACTGAAGGTCAAGGTATCGGCTTCTTTTAATGTAAGGTTTGAAAACAGATATTCAATATTTAACGACACATCTTCAGAAACCATTTGGGCATTTGAGTACAAAGCACAATGTTGGGGCATAGGGGTAACCTATTCGGACAGAGCTATCGAGGACGAGGACAGGAGAGAACAGAAATATATGGTCAGGTTCTTCCTTACCGGCATCGGAGAGTTTGGGGAATGATTGCTTAGGGACAAGGCCGGAACCCTCGACAACGCACTAGGAATGTACAACTTACTCAGATGCCTCCCTCTGGCCTTGTGAACTTTAGCTCACTTAATAATACAGGAGGAGTTGTTATGACCAGTCAGGTGTTTTATTCGGACTTGCGGGTTACTCCGAGGAAGAACATGTTTTCAAAATTGACCACCCTATTGGAAAGAGTCGATCTAAAGTCAAGGATTAGGAAAGGCGGCCTCGTTGCGGTGAAACTCCACTTTGGCGAAAAAGGGAATACAGCATACATAAGCCCGGTCTTCATCAGAAAGGTTGTGGACATGGTAAAGGAGTATGGAGGAAAGCCGTTCCTTACTGACTGCAATACTCTTTACACAGGGGAAAGAGGGAATGCGGTCTCTCACCTCGTGACAGCCATTGAGAACGGTTTCGACTATGCTGTAGTTGGTGCGCCCTTAATCATCGCTGACGGGCTCAAGGGTGGTAGCGCTGTTAAGGTGAGGATCGACAAAAAAATATTCAAAGATGTAACCATAGGACACGGGATATTTCATAGTGATAGCATAGTAAGCGTAGCCCACTTCAAAGGCCATGACCTCTCCGGCTTTGGAGGAACCATAAAGAACCTCGGCATGGGGTGTGGCTCCCGCATAGGAAAGCTTCAACAACACTCAAATGTCAACCCCGTGGTCAAGAAGAAACTCTGTATAGGATGTGGTGAATGCCTTGACTGGTGCGCTCAGGGGGCCATATCAATTGTAGATGAGAAGGCGAGGATCGACTCTGAAAAATGTATAGGCTGCGGAGAATGCTTTTTGATCTGTAAGCAAGGGGCTATTCAGGCCCAGTGGAACGAGACGAGCACTGTCTTCCAGCAGAAGATGGTCGAATACACAGTGGGTGTGCTTAAGGGTAAGGAAAAAAGATCGGTATTCATAAACTTCATCACACAAGTGACCCCTACGTGTGATTGTTACCCATGCTCAGGCGCAGCCATAGTCCCTGACGTGGGCATAGTCGCTTCAACTGATCCGGTGGCGATTGATCAGGCATCAGTAGACCTGGTCAATCAACAGGTGGGCCTTGAAAACTCCGGGTTGAAAGCTAATTTTAATCCGGGAGAGGACAAGTTCAAAGGGGTTTATCCGCACTTGGACTGGAATACCCAATTGCAATATGGAGAGGAAATAGGGCTGGGAACCAGGGAGTATGAACTGGTGAGGCTATAAAGCCCTCATCCGGGATAGGGATACCTTTCACATCCATTTATTCTCCGGACTTGCAGAGATCATCTTACCGACCCTGTGTTGCAGCGCCAGTGAGATGTTGACGCGATCATGGTGGCCATTTTCTGACAGGAAGTTGACGCCTTCCGTGGCCTTCTCATGGCTATTATTCGTCTCGCTGATGTGAAACAGTATGATATGCTTAAGACCTCCATGATCCACCTCTTTGATGAGGGAGGCAGCCTGATGGTTAGAGAGATGACCGAGGCGACCCTTGACCCTCTGCTTCACTTCCCAGGGATAAGGTCCGGACTGTAGCATCTCTTCATCGTGATTGGATTCTAATATGAGGATATCACAGTTCTTTAGCCTCTCTATTACCAGTTTCGTTGCAAAGCCCAGGTCTGTGGCGATGCCTATCTTCCATTCCTTGTATCGTATTGTAAACCCAACCGGATCAGCGGCATCGTGGGGCACTGAAAACGGCTCAAAGAAGAAGTCTCTAATGGAGAATGGCCTCCCTGTCTCGAATTCCCTCACGTTTTCTTTGATAGCAACCTTTTTAATACTTAAAAGGGTCGGACTGTTTATGTAGACAGGTAGGTTTAGTTGCCTCGATAAAGGTTGCAGTCCCCGAACGTGGTCTATGTGTTCGTGAGATACCACAATAGCATCCAGATCCGCCACATCAACGTCTATATCCCGGAGTCTCTTTCGGGTCTCTCTTCCACTCAGACCCGCATCGATAAGGATCTTTGTCTTACCGGCTTCTATATAGATTGCGTTGGCCTTGCTCCCACTAGCCAGCGTACAGATCGCTAAACTGATTTTTAATTACCTCCCAATTTCTGTGAACCGCACTTTCCCCGAAATGATCGTAGCGCCGGTATGAAACAGTTTATCCCTTCAGCCTGGGAAACTTTAGCTTATCTTGGGTACGGTATATCTCGGATGTCCCGCTGTAGCCCCAAGCGTGCGGGAGACCTCATCGGCATTCTTAACCGCTTATATTGTATAAAGACTGTATATATACCACAAGATATGGTATGTCAAGGAAAATTCCCCAGCACTGACGCATGAAATGCCTCTCAGCGCTGCTGGAGAACCCCGGCAAAAAAGGACTGGATTTTATCTGATAATTGGGGTATAAGGTTAATGAACGCTTGCCTGGAAAAAACTTATGGGCGCTATATTTTCTTCTTGACAACAGGTGAAATACAGGGAAAGAAAAAAGACTTTTTAGGAGGGGTGAAGATGGGAAAAATTAGTAAAGAGTTAGAAAAGGCTATATCAGAAATTAAACCGTCTCTAGTTGCAACGGCGGGCAAGGATGGACGCCCCAATGTCTCTGCTAAGGGATCTCTTCGTGTCCTCGATGACCAGC
>JAUXHQ010000166.1 GCA_030621455.1 Deltaproteobacteria bacterium | reverse complement strand
GTATCCTTTCACACTTTAAATAAATGGTCTCGTCCCTTAATTGAGCAGTGGATCATGTTGAAAAAAGATCGACCTGTGCAGTTGGTCTGGTTTACCGCTTGCCGGCTGCTTAACGCAATGCTGTTCACTTATTCATCAGAGACACTTCAAGACACCAGTGTTGAGTAACTGCACAGTCGATAATTTTTAGGAGGAATGTTCATGGCTGAACCTGCGAGATCTATAGTTGTTGATCCGGGACTGGACGAGACCATAAAAAAACTCACGCCCGAACGGATAGAAAGCACAATAAAAAAAGTTCTCACTAAAGAAGCCGCTGCCCGGCTGAAGGTTTACATGCAAACCTGCGTTCACTGCGGCTTGTGTGCCGAAGCCTGTCATTTCTACCTCTCTCATGACAAAGATCCGCGGTTTTCGCCCGTGGGAAAGGTCAAACAAACTCTATGGGAGATAGTGAGGAAAAAGGGCAAGGTAGACGGAGAATTCATAAAAAACTGTTCGAGGATAGCCCATACGGAATGCAACGTCTGCAGACGCTGCAGCATGTATTGTCCTTTCGGCATTGATATGGCATACCTTCTCCTTCTGGTACGTCGCATATGCGCGCAATTGGGGGTTGTTCCCCAGTACCTGCAGGACACGGTCAACAGCCACGCAGTGACACTCAATCAGATGTGGGTGAAACAGGATGAGTGGATCGACACCCTTCAATGGCAGGAAGAAGATGCCCAAGATGAAGTAAAAAACGCGCGCATACCCCTTGACGTAGAGGGTGCTGAGATCATGTATTCGGTTATCGGGCCGGAGCCGAAATTCCTTGCCCAGCTCTTGGGCAATATCTCGATTATCATGACCGTGGCTGGCATGGACTGGACTATGCCTTCCTTTGACGGATGGGATAATAGCAATATGGCAATGTACTCAGGTGATTTTGAGACTATGGCGAGGGTTGAACGGAAGCATTATGAGGCGGCATTCAAACTGAAGGCAAAGAAGATCGTAATGGGTGAATGTGGCCATGCATTTCGTGGGGCTGTCTATGATGGGTCCAAGTGGCTCTCATGGAAGCAGTCACCAGTGCCGGTGATTCATGCCATCCAGTTCTACTATGAACTCATCAGGGATGGGAAGATAAAGATAGGCAAGAAATTCGAACAACCCATCACGGTCCAGGACCCTTGTAATGTTGTAAGGGGCAGGGGCTTGGGGGAGATGCTTCGTTATATTATGAATGCCGTGTGTGAGGATTTCAGGGACGTTTCTCCCCGATTTGAGCATAATTATTGCTGCGCTGCAGGCGGAGGGGTAATTAACTGCGGCCCACCCTGGAAAAAGAGCCGCGTGGAGGGTAACAGGGTTAAGGCGGAACAATTTAAAGCTACGGGAGCGGAGGTAGTTGTTACTCCCTGTCATAACTGCCACAGCGGCATTGAAGATATAGTGGACTATTACAATCTCGGGATGCACGTCAAATTTTTCAGTGAAATACTGGTGCAGGTTATGGAGATTCCCGAGGGCATGAAAGCCGAATAAGACAAGAAGGAAGGGGAAATGAATAGAAAACTCGCTACTTCTATCGTTGCAATAGGGATATGTACATGTTTTTTCTTCTTGTTCGGAGGGACAACGAATATTCGGTCTGAGGAAAATAGGGCTGAGGGCCTTGCGGAACGTCCGATCTTTATTGCAGACACGGATATATTTCGGGAACTGGAGCGGCCTCCGGTGGAATTCTATCATGGTAAACACACACTGGCTCTTGAAAAAGAAGGCTGTAGCGTGTGTCATCCTCAAGACAAGAAGGGTAACCTTACTTTCACATACCCCAAGTTGCGGGATGATATGACTGAGCAGAGGCTCATGAATTCATATCACGACAATTGTGTGGGCTGCCATAGGGAAAGATCAAAAAAGGGCAAGGCATCCGGTTTTGTTACCTGCGGCGAATGCCACGTTGCTAGGGAAGTATGTGAAGATCCTAGTTACGTGCCGGTTACACCCGATACCTATTGTCCCCTGGAAGATGTTTATCACAGAGACTGCATAGCATGCCACAAGGAGGGTGGACATGCCAAAGAAGCCGCCGGACCTCTGAACTGGAAAGATTTCTATGTAAAGCAAAAAGCACGGAAGGAAGCCGATTGGCCTAACATGCGGTTCGACTACTATTTGCACCATAAACACGAAGAAGCCATGGAAAAGAGATGCGAAGTCTGTCATCATATCTCCGACGAAAAGTCTTCCTGCCGGGACTGCCACCGGGAAAAAGAGGAGGACGGAACGGGTTCTTTCCGAGATGTGGCCCACCTGGGTTGTATAACTTGTCATATGGAACGAAAGAAAGAAGGACGGAACACAGGCCCTTTCACTTGCGGAGGATGCCATGTTGAAGGTGAAGAGCGCCCATTAAAGGAGATAGCGGATATCCTTCCACCCGATGGGGGGCAACCAGGGGAAGTCATGATCAGCATCGAAGGTGCGAGGATGAAACCGGTTCCCTTTGATCACAAGGCGCATGAGATGCAGACCGTTTCATGCAGCGTTTGCCACCATGAAAAACTTGTTGCCTGCAAAGAATGCCATACGGAGAGCGGCAACACAGAAGGTGGTGACGTCAATCTGGCAAGGGCATATCATGAGGTGTCGTCTCAACGGAGTTGTGTGGGTTGCCACGAGTCCCGGAAATCGGAGCCTTCCTGTGCAGGGTGTCATGAATCGATAGAGGGAGGTCTCAATGAGGCTTCTTGTCTAGTGTGCCACAGCGGTGCTTCGAATGAAGGCACGGATGTTGGGGATATCGGAATGATCGGCGCTCCTGATGATATTCTGCCTGAAAAACTGCCTGAGGAGATGACCATAAGCATACTGGAGAGGGATTATATGCCGGCAAATTTTCCTCATCGTGCCATAATTGACAGACTGACGGACATTTCCAACGATAGTGAGTTAGCCGGACATTTTCATACGAAGCAAGCGACAATCTGCTCGGGGTGCCATCATTACAGTCCGGTGGAGGAGAATAAACAAGTGCCCCTTTGCAGCACTTGTCACAGTGTCCGTAAGGAACCAGGGGGATCGAACATACCGAGCCTCCTTGGCGCCTATCACCGCCAATGTTTGGGTTGTCACAAGGAGATGGGAATCGAGCCCACAGGTTGCACCGGATGTCATGCTGAGAAAGCTACAGCACAAGCTGAAACGGTTAAAAAATAGTCTTTTATCTCTTTGAAGACCGAGGAACGCTATAATTATGGGAATCGACCGACGAGATTTCTTGAAACGATTAGCAGGGATCGGAGGGGTGGCGTTACTTGGCAAGGGCGCAAAGGCTTATGCGGGTCAGCCCCTTGGGGGTTTTCCGGATCACCTTGGCGTCCTCGTTGACACCACCCTATGTGTTGGATGCAGGAGTTGCGAAAAGGCCTGTAATGAGATAAATCAGGATCTGCCCCGGATACCCCAAGAGTCGTTTCAGGATATGTCTGTATTTGATGGGCGAAGAAGGATGTCCGCCGACTCTTACACGGTGGTCAATCGTTATCCTGACCCAAAGGATTCGGAGAGACCATTCTACTCAAAATTCCAGTGTATGCATTGCCTCGATCCTGGATGTGTGTCCGCCTGCATTGTCGGTGCCCTGACCAAGGACCCGAGTGGGGCAGTGAGGTATGATCCCTGGAAATGTATTGGATGTCGATACTGTATGGCAGCCTGTCCCTTCCAGGTACCTGCCTATGAATACCATAACGCACTCACACCTCAGGTGAGGAAGTGCACCTTCTGTTTCGAAGCGAGGATATCAAAAGGAGAGATGCCTGCTTGTGTTGAGGCTTGTCCGATGGAGGTTATGACCTTCGGCAAGAGGAGAGAGTTGATCACGATTGCCAAATCGCGGATTAAAAAATACCCTGATCGATATGTTCGCCATATTTACGGTGAACATGAGGTGGGGGGGACCGGCTGGCTTTATCTTTCCGGGCTTCCATTTGAAGATATCGATTTTCCGAAACTTGGAAATACATCGGTTCCGAGTTATACCGAGCCTATACAACACGCGATCTTCAAACACTGGATTCCCCCACTGACCTGGTTTGGTGTGCTGGGTTTACTGATGTGGTTTATGAAGCCGATAGAAAATAAATCCGAACCACTCTCCCACGAGGAAGGACCCGAGAAATGAGTTCCCATGAACATGCTGCCCCCCTTGATAAACGGTTTTTTACAACAGGCGTGAAAATTCTTATCGCTCTCATGATTACCGGGTTGGGGTTTGGTCTGTACCGAATGATATTTGGTTTGGGGTCGGTTACAAATTTGACGGATCAGTATCCGTGGGGACTCTGGATTGGTGTAGACGTGGCAAGCGGAGTGGCCCTGGCAGCAGGGGGGTTCACAAGTGCTTTCTTGGCTCATATTTTTCACAGGGAGCACTATCACGCCATCGTCAGGCCGGCGCTTCTAACGGCGATGTTGGGGTATACCTTTGTCGGTATCGGGTTAATGTTTGATCTTGGCAGGTGGTATAATATATGGCATCCGGCGCTTCCCATGATGTGGCAGGGGAATTCGGTTTTATTCGAAGTCGGTATGTGCGTAATGGTGTATGTGTCCGTATTGTATGTCGAATTTATACCTATTGTTACCGAGCGTTTCATGGGCAGAGTAAACCTGCCGGGGATTCTCTCTCTTTTGAATGAACCCATCGATGCGACTCTCAGGGTCATAGACACTGTCTCCGGCAAGATCATGTTTCTTTTCGTAATAGCCGGCGTGGTTCTATCCTGCCTTCATCAATCGTCTTTAGGGACATTGATGGTAATTGCTCCTTACAAGATGCATCCGCTATACTGGTCTCTTCTCTCCCCTCTATTTTTTCTTTTTTCCGCCATTGCTGTGGGATATCCCATGGTGATATTTGAATCGATTATCGCATCCAAGTCGTTCGGAAGGGAACCTGAAATGCACATCTTGACCCCTCTTGCCAAGTTTACCCCTTACCTGTTGGGTATTTATATTGCTTTAAAGATCGGTGATATGATTTATAGAGGCAGCTATGTCTATCTCTTAGAAGGGTCAATCCAGTCGTTGATGTTCTGGTTTGAATTCGGTCTCTTGACAGTGGTACCTTTTCTTATGTTTCTCTCGTCGCGAGTCCGTCAGTCTGCCGGGTGGTTGTTTACGGCCGCCATCATGTATGTTGTCGGCGTACTCGTGAATCGCGCTACAGTCTTTTTTGTTGCATACCAGCCCCCTTTTGCAGAAAAGGCCTATTTTCCAGCTATCGGTGAATTCGCAC
>JAUXHQ010000031.1 GCA_030621455.1 Deltaproteobacteria bacterium | reverse complement strand
AGGAATGTAAGTTTATTCTATGTTTCCCACATAGAAAAGTCAATATGGAATGAGGTCAAGGTAACTTCCTCAATTTTTAGCTGAAAAAGAACTTGATTTTTTCGGCAAGTTCCTTTAAGTATAGTGCACCTTTAAGAGAGATTTGTCAGGGAGAGAGGTAATGTTCCGGGACGTGCACAGATGAAGAAGATACTGACCGTTAACAGGGGATTGGAGATTCTGTCAAGGTTTGAGAGTTCACGGATCGCGGTTATCGGTGACATGATGGTGGATGAGTTTATATGGGGTAAAGTATCGAGGATCTCCCCTGAAGCCCCGGTTCCCGTGGTCAGGGTCACATCCGAGAGCCTGCGATTGGGTGGGGCTGCCAATGTGGTGAACAACCTTTTCTTCCTCGATGGGCGGATACTGGTTTGTGGAGTAGTGGGAGATGACGCACCTGGGAAAAGAATGATCAGCGACCTCACCCGCATGGGCATTGACACGGACGGGATAATCATTGAGGAACATCGGCCTACCACAATAAAGACAAGGGTAATAGCCCACGGCCAGCAGGTGGTTCGGTATGATCGTGAAGAGACTGCCGACATCAGCCCCGACAGTATGGAGCGGATCGTTTCATACCTCAAGAGGAACCTTGATGACCTGGATGCCGTTCTTATCTCTGATTATGGCAAAGGAACAATCTCTGAAGAATTGATTCAGGAGGTCCTCCGTCTTGCCGGAGACAATGGGAAGATCATATCAGTAGATCCCAAAGTGAGCAATTTCTCCTTTTACAGAGGTGTCACAGTAATTACCCCCAACAATAATGAAGCCGGCGAGGCCGGTGGGATTGAGATTACGGGAAGGGAGACGTTACTGCGTGTTGGGGAGATCCTGTTGAACAAATTAGCCTGTAAGTTACTTTTGATCACCCTAGGTGAAGATGGTATGATGCTTTTTGAGAAGGATGGGGACATCACCCATATCCCTACCCGCGCAAAAGAGGTATATGATGTGACGGGAGCCGGAGACACGGTGATAAGCGCACTGACGCTGGCCTTGGCGGCCGGAGCTACCTTAAAGGAGGCATCTGCCATTGCCAACCATGCTGCCGGGATTGTAGTGGGAGAGGTGGGGACAGCCGTCGTAACCAGGACAGAACTCGCAGAGGAAATAAAAAGAGAAATCGAACCGAGATGGCATGAGTAAACCTGCGATTCCTGAGCCGGTCAAATTGGTGATAAGTGTCTTTTCCCAAACCGGGGAATTGATCGAAGCAGTCATAAAAAGGCTGTCGAAGAGATTTGGCGCGGTGGACTTCATCTCTGAGATATTGCCTTTCGATTTCACATCATATTATGGTAAAGAGATGGGCGAGGGTTTGATTCGAAGGTTCCTCTCATTTGATAAGCTGGTCCAACCCGACAGTCTGCCCCGGATAAAACTGTATACCAACAAGGTGGAGGACTATTTTGTTTGCGATCAGGGGGGCAGACGTGTGAATATCGATCCTGGTTACATCTCATTGAGCCATCTCATATTGGCAACCTGCAAAGGGTTTGCCCACAGACCGTATTTAAGGGATGGTATATATGCTGACTTGACCTTGATCTATAAAGATAAGCGCTTTCACACTCTGGACTGGACGTATCCTGACTACGGGTCTCAGGGAATAATAGCGTTGATGCATACAATCCGGCGGAAATACTGCTTCCAGCTTAAGGAGTCAAGGAGAAAAGGATCATGTTGAAGAGTATGACGGGGTACGGAAGGGGCGAGTGTCCGTTTGAGGATGGCTCCATAGTCGTTGAGGTAAAATCGGTCAATCACAGGCACCTCGATGTCTCTTGCAGGATGCCCAAGAGATTTGTTTCTCGGGAGAACCAGGCGAGAAAGACTATCTCGACAAGGTTCTCCAGAGGACGTTTTGACGTCTTTACTCAATCTGACTTGAGTAAGGGAGAGAATCGAGGGTTTGAGTTGAACCTTCCTTTAGCGCAACAGTATTATTCTATTTTGCAAGAATTAAAGGACAAGTTGAACCTGAACGGCCATATCAACCTCGACCTTCTTGCAGGGGTTAGGGATATAATTGTCGTTAAGGAGATAGAACCCGAGCAGGAAGAGGAGGAGGAAAAGGCATTTGGCAGAGCATTTAACGATGCCCTGGACTCCCTGGAAAGGATGAGGGGGGTTGAAGGAGAAAACCTTTGTAGAGACCTCTTAGAGAAATTGGATAATATTGAAGCGATGGTCAAGGGAATCCGGATCAGATCCCCGCAAGTCTTGACAGGTTACAGAGAGAGACTTGCCAAGAGGGTGAAGGAACTGAACGAGGGTTTTGACGTTGATGCGCAAAGGCTCAATCAGGAGATAGCCTTCCTTGCAGAGCGGAGCGACATTACTGAAGAACTGGTGCGTATAGGAAGTCACCTTGATCAATTCGGCGCTATGATGAAGATGGGTGAACCAGTGGGAAGGAAATTGGATTTTCTGCTTCAAGAGATAAATCGAGAAATCAACACCATAGCGTCTAAGGCCAATGATGCCCATATATCACAGAAAGTTGTTGAAATTAAAGGAGAAGTGGAAAAGATCAGGGAGCAGGTTCAGAATATAGAATAGGAGGGCTTAATGAGTGTGAAATTGTTGAATATCGGATTTGGGAATGTCGTGGTTTCATCGAGGGTAGTGGCAATTGTTTCTCCTAACTCGGCTCCCATGAAGCGGTTGAAAGACGAGGCAAAAAAGGACAGAAAATTGGTGGACGCTTCTCAAGGGCGGAAGACCCGGTCGATTATTATTACTGACAGTAACCATGTCATACTTTCTGCGGTTCAATCGGAAACCGTTGCTCAGAGGCTTGATTCTGATGAACCAGTGAGTTCTTGAGAATAGCAACATGAGCGGTCATTGGTGCTAATAGAAAAATGAGTAATGAGGGATTACTAGTTATCATATCAGCCCCTTCCGGTGTCGGAAAAACCTCCCTGTGTAAAGAGGTTTTGAAGTTCTTCCCTGACCTGCGTCACTCAGTGTCTTACACGACGAGGGCTCCCAGGCCGGGGGAGAAAGACGGCCTGGATTATCAATTTGTCTCTGAAGAGAAGTTCCAGGAGATGATTGATGGCGGGATGTTTGCCGAATGGGCTGAAATTCATGGTAACAGATACGGAACAGCGGCAAATGCATTAAAAGAATATCTGCGTAGTGGGAATGAGGTAATCCTCGATTTGGATGGGCAGGGGGCAAGGCAGATTAGGGAAGAATTTCCAAACAGTATCTATGTATACATCCTTCCGCCATCATGGAAGGAACTGGAAAAAAGGTTACGGTCCAGAAGGACGGATAGTAACGAGGATATTAAGAGGCGGTTGGAGAATGCGAAAGAAGAACTCCAATACGCTGAGCACTATGATTACATCGTGATAAATGATGCTTTTAATGTGGCCGTATCCACGCTGAGATCGATAATCGTTGCGGAGAAATGTCGGAGAAAGAGAGTCTTGAAACAGGTTGAGGCCCTGTTCAATCTTTCACATGCCGGTTGACATGTGGTGAAGTTTCTGCGCCACCCCACTTTATGAAAGTCGGGTGTATGTATATCTTCTAGTAGGCGTAGGTTCCCTGTTCCTTCCCTCGGAAATGCCTTTCCCACTCATCCAGAAGGTTGTGTTTTTTCAAGTCCATGAGGTCATCTTTTATCCTCTCTGCGTCTAAATCCCCCAGGGTTTCCACACCGAAGTTTCTGCTCCAGAGCTTCTTTATTTTGTGCTTCCTTTGGATATCCTTATGTCTCCTCATAATCAAGAATGAGGTCCTCTCCCTTATATCCTTGACAATAGTAGGTATGAAATGGCTCGGTTTGGCGCCCAAAATAAGGTGGGCGTGGTTCGGCTGAATAACTACACCATAAAGCTCATACCCCTTTGTGGTTGTGATTTCTTCGAAGATTGTCTGCATTTCTGCGGCGATTTCATGTGTAATCATATCCCTGAACTTGGGTGTAAAAAGGATCAGGTGATAGCATACCCTATATATGAAATTTGAAGACCTTCGCCACTCAATCTCGCCGGGAGGCTGGAAATATGAAGATAAGATAAGTCCGTTCATAAATCCCCCTGTTTTTTCTTCTGTGTCCCCTTTGCAATATTTCGGCAACAACTATACCCTGTG
The DNA here is from genome assembly GCA_030621455.1 of Deltaproteobacteria bacterium. Classification (GTDB taxonomy): domain Bacteria; phylum Desulfobacterota; class UBA8473; order UBA8473; family UBA8473; genus JAUXHQ01. Next base: position 6,661 of record JAUXHQ010000031.1, on the reverse strand, counting down.
ACCAGTTACCTTCCCAGAGTATTCTTATGGGCTAAATTGCCTCATAATGAGACTATATGGCCCATATTATCCGGCAACTCTGTAACGCCCCCTCCCTGTTAATCTGCTTTGAAAAATGGAGGGACAAACCTTGCAAAAACGTCCCAATATCCCGACACAAATTAAAAACCTGTCTTCTTCAATCGCGTAAAACCCCTTGTAGATGGGGCGATCGGGTATGAAGAAACTTTGGCACGCGTATTGCAACAAGTTAATTAATCAATTGATGAGCAATCGACGTATGGATTCCGATTAGAGCGCATGAGCAAAAGAGACCGTGCTAACCGGTTGAAAGGGGGGTTATTATAATGGAAATAAATACAATTATAGTTATTTTAGGGTTAGGCGCTGCATTTGCCGTCGCGTGGTATCTTGGTGGAATAGGGGTAATCACAAGAAAACAAGTCGTGGCAAGTAACGACAAATTTTACAAATAAAAAAGACAACTCGTCCATCTTCCAAGGCAGGGTCTGAAAAAGGCCCTGCCTTTTTCGTTCGGTATCCTGCCCCTATCCCTTCAAAATTCCCATGACAGTTTCCACATCCTCCCTCGATCCGATGTAGATGGGGACCCGCTGGTGGATTTCCTCCGGTTCGATATTCAAGATATCAGTCTCTCCGTCTGTGGCTAAACCGCCGGCCTCCTTTACCAACATGGCCAGAGGTGCACACTCACACGTCAGCCTTAGTTTGCCGCGGGGTTTCTTGGGGTCCTTTTTGTCAGGGGGATACATAAAGATACCTCCGTAAAGCAGGGTGCGATGAAAATCCGCCACAAGCGAACCGATATATCTAAGGGAGTAGGGTAACCCCTTTTCGGGGTCGGCTTGTGTAAAATGATCCATCACCGCTGTGACATTTTCGTCCCAGTAATTGGCATAACCCATGTTTACGCTGAAGATCTTCCCCTTTTCAGGTATGGTGATGTTTTCGTGGGAAAGCAGAAATTCACCGATTGCCGGGTAAAGGGTAAATCCGTTGAGGCCGCCTCCCGTGGTGTAGACCATCATGGTACTCGTGCCATAGAGGAAATAGCCTGCCGCCACCTGATTGTATCCTGGCTGAAGCACGTCGGCGCTGACAACCTGCTCGCCCGGACTGACCTTCTTAAGTATGGAAAATATCGTGCCTATGTTTACGTTTGCGTCAATATTCGATGAACCGTCTAACGGATCAAAGACCAGGACATAGCCCCCCCTTTTATACTTGACCGGGATTTCAATGATATCAGCACTTTCTTCAGATACCATAGCACACAACTGGCCTAAATGAGACATCCGTTCGACAATCACGGCATGCGCAAATTGATCCAGCTTTTTCACCGCTTCCCCCTGCACATTGATGTCCCCGGTAAGCCCCAAAATATCAGTCAAACCAGACTTTCGTACTTCTTTTGAAATAATTTTTGCGGCCACGATCAATTCCGAAAGAAGGACGGTAAAGGCCCCACTAGCCAAGGGATGCAGTCTCTGTTGTCTCAACAAGTGTTCTGTTACTGTTATTCCGGACCTACTCATTTTTTGCCTCCGAAGATGATTCCCATCCGGAAATGGCCCTTTACTCTACGATCCTTAGACAAATGCCTCGATACTTAATTGTTAGTACCCATTTTCTAAAAGGCCTATTCATGGATGGGCGTCAAATAGGTAAGATGGATTGAAAATGTGTATTTTTTGTTTATTAGAAATACCATATTACATAATGGGATGCAACCGCTAAGAGAGGTAACCGTTCATTCCCCCCTTTCGTAAAGGGCGGGGGAGTGAATAATTACGCTAAGAGAGCAGATGCGCAGTTTGCGTTTTTTTTTATTGACACATAAGCACGGTTGTACCTATACTGCCGATGTGACACGAACACAAAAGAAGCCTTGTGTTTGTGGATAGATACTATAGATTTACATATTGAAGAGACAATATTCACGTATGGAATAAAAAAATGGAAAGCACTGAGAAAAGAAATATAGTTGCCTTCTGTTCTCCGGCTGGGAGCACGCGTCGTGTAGCGCAGGTCATAACAAGAGCGTTGAAGGGTTTGGGAGAAAAACCCATGGTCTTTGACCTGGCTGACAGGGTCGAACTGTCTGATCTCCATGTATACTTGGACCATCCGGCGCCGGGTAGTTGCCTCTATATAGGGTCGCCGGTGTATGCCTGTCATCCGGTTCCCCCTGTTGTAGATCTTCTTTCGAATTTACCGAGGGCCAAAGGAAGTTATGCTGTCCCCTTTGTTACATGGGGAATGGTAACGAGCGGGGTCGCACTCCACGAAATGGCGACAATGCTTGATGAACGGGGATATAGAGTCGCAGGTGCGGCTAAGGTGGCGGCTCTTCACTCTCTCACCTGGCAATTTGCCTCCCCACTCGGTGAGGGGCGCCCGGATGCCGGAGATGAACGTCTCGTGGAAGAGATGGTTGAGAAGGTGAACGCAAAGCTTTCGGCAAACCATGTTCATCCGTTGTGCCTTCAAGACCTCAACTACCAGCCCATTGAAGCCCAGGCAGTAATGAGGGAGGCAAATATAGGAGGGGCTAAAAAGGCGCTGCCTCCCAGGCAGGTGCACAAAGAGTTGTGCACAGAGTGTGGTATCTGCGTGGATGCCTGCCCGGTTCACGCTATTACCTATGAGCCGTATCTTCAACTGGGACCCGAATGCATCCTCTGCGGTAACTGTGTTCGCCTTTGTCCTGAAGGGGCGATCGAAGCAGATTTCTCTCAAATGGAAAGGTGGTTGAAAGATCGGGCCGAACAAAATGCGGAACGGCCGTTAACTCAGATCTTCGTTTGAGTGTATACTTAACCTTTCTTCTTACTCATTGCCGACCCCCGGTCTACGTATTTGTCCTTTCTCTCCATCCATCGAGGATAACCTCATGCCTTACGAAGCACGTTATATTGAGGAGAGATGCCTGAATTGTGGTTCCTGCTCCGAGATTGTTGCCTGCCCCGGAGCAGGGGAAGAGATTTGTATTGGCTGCGGTGCCTGTGTTCCGGCCTGTCCCAACGAAGCTATCCAACTGGTGAAGGCTGGAAGAGAAAAGTATATAGGCATCGAGGTTAACGGAGAACTGAGAAGGGTGCCGGAGAGGATAAGTATAAGGGAGGCCTTGGAGGAGACAGGCTACAAGGTCGCCACTTGTTTGCCTGACGGAGCCGAGGTCTATGCCCCGTGTGGCGTTGGCGCTTGCTGGAATTGTGCCGTGGTGATCGATGGGGAAATAGAACGATCCTGTATTACGATGGTAAAGGACGGCATGAGGATCAGGACCGACTTGCCTCAGGATTGGATCCCTCTCCGACTTATCGGGCAAGTCGCGCCACATTCTGTTGGAGGTGTGGGCACTCCCTGGGAGGTTAGAGAAAGCAATACGAACTACTTCCTGGAGATAGCCTGTCTTGTTTGCGGATGTAATTTCAGATGCCCGCAATGTCAAAACTGGTTGATTACCTTTAGAGGGCAGGGAAAACCCAATACGCCTGGTAAGACAGCAGCGCGCCTGACATTCTTCGATAACGAGTTTAAGCTGGGCCGGTTTTGTCTCTCAGGGGGTGAGATTACCCTCAACAGGGTTTGGCTTGTTCAGTTGTTAGAAGAGCTCAGAAAACTTAACCCAGAGGCTCACCTTCACATTTCCACGAATGGTTCTCTGCTTACCCGGGACTATGTTGATGAGCTTGTTGATGCAGGATTGACCGATATTGGGATAGACCTTAAAGCCTTGCATACGGATACGTTCATGAAAACAACCGGATTGCAGGACAAAGAAGTAGCTCAAAGATGTAAGGAGAATGCCTGGAAGGCGGTAGACTACATCTGCCACCGTTACCACGAAAAGGTATTTATCGGGGTGGGGGTTCCCTACAATAAGGACTTGACCTCCCTGGAAGAGATCCGTGATATGGGACGGGAACTTTGTAATATTGACCCCTCCATCCAGACCACTGCCCTAACATACAGGCCTGCATATAGAAGCAGGATCATGATGCCCGAGTTGGACGAAATGAAGGCAGTACATCGTATCCTGAAGGAAGCAGGGCTTACCAAAACCATCCGTCATACCTATGCCGGTTTCTTTGGCCCAGATGAGATTTAGGGACGGGGCCGAAATAACTTCCTCAAGTTGGCGCTCAGATTTAGGTTAGATTTGTTCGATCTGAAAATACAAAACCGCAGGAATAGTCTTACCTATTTCGAGGATTTTGTGTTTGAAGATCGGGCAAAGATAGCCTGAAGGTGAGATGCATAGATGGGGAAGTTATTTCGGCCCCGTCCCTTAGTTAAACCTTACGTCGTTCGAAGAGATCGTGATCCGATTATATTAATGGAAAAAGGGAGGTTACCGCATGAGGAATTATCTGATTATCGGAAACGGAGTTGCAGGCACAACCGCCGCGGAAAACATCCGCAAACAGGACAAAGAAGGAAATGTTACACTCGTGACAGACGAGGATATCCCCTTCTACTACAGGATAAGGCTCAACGAATATCTGTCGGGAGAGATAACGGAACAGGATCTAGTGGCCCGAAAGGAACAGTGGTACAAAGACCGGGATATCAATCTCATATTGAATACCAGTATTTCCGGAGTGGTACCGAAGGAAAAGGCCCTTGTTACGGAAGATAACCAGAGGCTATCTTATGATTCTCTTCTTGTTGCTACAGGCAGCCATTCCTTCATCCCGCCCATAAAAGGCGCTGGGAAAAAAGGGGTCTTTTCTCTGCGCAACATCCGGGATGCCCGTGATATTTCTGCCCACGCCAATGGTGTCAAGGACGTGGTTATTATAGGGGGCGGCTTGCTCGGTCTTGAAGCAGGAAAAGCCCTAACCGAGTCGGGGAAAAAGGTTACGGTCGTGGAGTTCTTCCCAAGGCTATTGCCGAGACAACTCGATGCGGAGGGCTCCAAGAGGCTTCAGAGTATACTGGAAGAAATAGGGTTTTCCTTCAGGCTTGGTGCCAAGACAGAGGAGATCACCGGAGATGACCGGGTAAGCAGTGTCTTGTTGGAAGGAGGGGAGGATTTGTCTACAAAGATGCTTATCATTTCAGCGGGGGTCCGTCCCAACCTGGAACTGGCTACACCTTTAGGCTTGGACCATGACAAAGGCATCAAAGTGGACGAACACCTGCGTACAAGCCAACCTCATATCTATGCGGCTGGCGATGTGGCCGAATTCAGGGGAGTTCCATACGGAATCTGGCCGGCAGCTATGGAGCAGGGGAAAATTGCCGGGACAAATATGGGAGGGGGAGATTTAACCTATCAAGGAACCACCATGGCCAACACTTTGAAGGTTGTGGGGGTTGACCTGGTCTCTGCAGGCGATATCGACACCGAAAACAAACTCGAATCGCGGGTATTCACCGATGGAAAGATCTACAAGAAAGTAGTCATGGAGAACGATCGGATAGTGGGGTGCATAATGTTGGGGGACACAACAGGATTCAATGATATAATCAAAGCCATCTCTGAAAAGCGGAATGTGTCTCAAGTAAAGGACAGGATTGTGACTGAGGGGCTTGGTAAAGCTTGATAAGGGACAGGGAGCTTATGGATGATTATTCGATGTTATGGCGCGAGAGGCTCAATACCTGTTTCAGGCGAAGAGTATCTCAAGTACGGTGGTGATACTACATGCATTGAGATACGGACCAAGAACGACGAGATCATTATCCTGGATGCAGGATCGGGAATTCGGCGGCTGGGGAATAGGTTACTAACCGAGCAACGATTTGAGTATAACATGATATTCACCCATTCTCATTGGGATCATATCCTGGGATTTCCCTTCTTCAAACCTATATACAACCAAAAATCTACCATTAATATTATGGGATGTCCCAGCACTCAGGGCAATTTAAAAACACTCCTATCCAGGACAATGAGTCATCCCTTCTTCCCTTTCCCGTTTGAACAGTTGAGAGCCAAGATCAATTATGCTGATAATGCTTGCCGGAAAAGCTTTCGTATCGACTCCATTGAGATACTGCCCATCAATCTGAGCCATCCCAATCTGGGGATGGGATACAAATTAATAGAGGATGGGAAGACGTTTGTATTTCTGACTGACAATGAACTTGGGTACAGACACAGGGAAGGCCGAGCTTTCGAGGAATATGCGGAATTTGCAAAGGAGGCGGACTTGCTCATACATGATGCGGAGTATACTCCGGACCAGTATCGCGTGACCAGAACCTGGGGGCATTCCACTTACATTGACGCTCTGAATTTGGCGCTCACTGCTGGGGTGAAACGCTTGGGGCTCTTTCACCATAACCAAGACCGAAATGACGCTGGTCAGGATGCGATAGTTGAAAAATGTCGTGAATTAATAGAAAGTAAACAGAATCACATGGATTGCTTTGCCTTAACACAGACCACTGAATTAACACTATAACCATATAAATAAAGTATCTCTGAGTTTTTAAGAGGATGTTGCAGGTTGTGCCCTCAATGAGAAAACCCGTGGAAAGGTAGCTTTATGGAAAAGACCGGCAACTACCAAAATATCGATGACCTGGCCATGGCCACAACCACAGCGCCTGATTTAAAAATCCCTTCTGAGTGCTGTCTAATCTGCGGTAGTCCGGACCCTTGTGCAATAGTCATAGTGGGAGC
>JAUXHQ010000136.1 GCA_030621455.1 Deltaproteobacteria bacterium | reverse complement strand
GCTGTCCTTTTTCAATAAAGACATTAATCTATTAGTGTGCAGTACCATAATTGAATCCGGACTGGATTTTCCTTCAGCCAATACGATTATTGTAAATCGTGCCGACAAGCTGGGTTTGGGTCAGATGCACCAGCTTAGAGGGAGGGTAGGAAGGGCAAAGGAACAGGCGTATGCATATTTACTCATACCGGGAAAACACCTCATATCGAAGGACGCGGTGAAGCGTCTTAAAGCGCTATCAGAACTCACCGATTTGGGTTCCGGATTCAGACTGGCAGCCCATGACCTGGAAATAAGGGGAACGGGGAACATCTTGGGAACGGCTCAGTCAGGTCATATTGCTGCCGTTGGCTATGATATGTATATCCATTTGCTGGAAAGGACCGTCAAAGAACTCAAGGGAGAGGAGGTCGCCTATGAGATCCATCCGGAGATCAACCTGAAAGTGCCTGCCTATATTCCTGACGACTATGTTGACGATACCAATCAAAGGCTCTTGATTTATAAGAGACTTGCTTCAGTCAGCTCAGATGAGGAAGCAGAGGAGATCACCGGTGAACTCATGGACAGGTACGGTGAGATACCTCCGTTGATTCAAAATCTCCTGAGAGTAGTCGAGGTAAAGAACCTTTTGAAAAGATGGCTCGTTACTCAAGTTGACTACAATGGAAGAGAGATCATACTGTCTTTTGATCAAAAGGCCGAGGCATCTCTTGGAAAGATCCTTGAAATCATCACAAGTGACCAGGAGAGGTTCAGATTCTCCCCTGACCTAAAACTCAAGGTAGCCTTCAATGATAACAATTGGAAGGCTATCTTGGATGAAATAGGAAAAATATTAAAATAGCCTTTGCCGGTTTACACTTTTCTAACTTTTCAGAAGGTTTATCCTAACTTTAGCTCATTTCAAACTTTAGTCACTTGTAACTTTTTGTGTAACCGCACAGGTCGAATAATTGTGCGTCTTTGAACGGGGAACGCCTTGCTGTTCAATAGACTTCTAACATCCCTCTTATGTTTGTCTCTCTTCTACTTATCCGTTGGCTGCCAGAGGGGAGGAAATGCCGAGAAACGGATACTTGCAAAGATAGGTGATGAGACCATCACCGTTGATGAATTTAATAGGGAATTTGATCGGGTTAGGTTGGAAGACATGAGCTTTGACATAAGGGACAAACTGTCACTAAACAAATTAAAAGCTAATTTCCTGAACCGACTTTTGGAAAGAAGGATTCTTCTGGCAGAGGCTCAGAGACATGGCCTAAGCATATCCGGGGATGAATTGAACAGGGAGATATCCCTTATAAAGAAGGATTACCCGGAAAAAAGTTTTGTGGAGACCCTTATCAGTGAGTATGTAAAATACGAAGATTGGGAAGAACGCATAAGAATGAAACTGTTGATAGAAAAGCTTATCAATACAGTGATAATAGCTAACATATCCATCGGGGATGAAGAAATAGCAAAATATTATCAAGACCACCCACAAGAATTTTTAATCCCTGAACAAGTCAAGGCACGTCAGATACTGGTAGGTACAGAGGTAGATGCCCGTGATATAGTTACAAAGTTAAGAAGTGGAGAGGATTTCACAGAATTGGCAAAGGAGAAATCGTTAAGCCCGGATGGCAAAGAAGGGGGAGACCTCGGTTATTTTAGCCACGGACATATGCCCCCTGAATTCGATAAGGTGATCTTTTCTCTTGGAACAGGGAGGTTGAGCAAGATAGTCAAGAGCCCGTATGGATATCATATCTTCAAGCTTGAAGAAAGAAGGAAAGCCAGGAAACTTTCTCTATATGAGGTGTACGAGCAAATTAAAGAGAAGCTCAGACAAGAAGGAGCTGAACAAGAATACGGCAAGTGGCTGGAGAAGATAAAAAATACGACTAAGGTTGAAGTTAACCATCAACTACTGGAGGAAATTAGCGAATGAGGGGATTGCGACCGGTAAAGACCTTTACGGCAAGGAAGATTCTGATCCTGTTTCTCATCCTCTGCCCTATCATACCTAACCTTTACCCCGAGGGATGGGCCGAAATAATCGACAGGGTAGTGGCCATTGTTAACGATGACATTATAACCCTTAAAGAATTAAACGATGCGGCAGACAACTTTCCAAATGAGGCTGTATTCGCCACGAACTTTGGCGGCGAAAAACCGGATATATATGAGATCAAGAGGGAAACCCTCGACAGGCTCATTGACGACAGGCTGATGGAACAAGAGGCAAAGAAAAGGGGTATATCAGTATCCCAAAGGGAAATCGACGATGCCATAGAGAGTATACTAAAGAAGAATTCCATATCACGGCAAGAGATGATTGACAGGTTAGGGTCCGACGGGCTGAGCTTCGAGAAGTATCAAGAGCACATAGGAAGAGAAATGAAGAAGTCGAGGTTCATGGATTACGAAATAAAAGATAAGGTCACAGTAATTGAGGACGATATCAAGAAGTACTATGATGAACATACAGATTTTTTTAGAGTGATAGAAATGGTCAGGGTTCAACATATACTTCTCTCGATTCCCCCAAACGCCAGTGAGACCACAATCGAAGGAGTTAATAAGAACACAAGAGAGCTGGTGGAGAGGATAAATAGTGGGGAGGACTTCGGAAAACTGGCTGGAATTTATTCCCAGGGAGCGTCTGCAGCTTCAGGGGGTGATATGGGATGGTTTAAACGGGGGGAAATCATACCGTTTCTTGAGACAGTCGTCTTTGACCTTGAAGTAGGAGAGGTTAGTGGTGTAATCAAGAGTCCCTTAGGCCTCCACATGATTAAGCTCATGGACAAAAAAGAAGGGGAGGTTAGACCCTTCGAAGGGGTCAAAGATGAAATAAGGAGAATACTTTCTGCGCAAGAAGCTGAAAAGGAACTCAAGGAGTTGCTTGAGGAATTGAGAAAGACATCTTTTGTTAAGATAAAACTCTGAGTTTACCTTTTCATCTACTTGATGTCGGTTTTTTTATCAGCCGTCGCCTTACGAAGGCGGATAGTTGCAACTATCCGCCGTGTTACAAAGTAGGCAATAAAACCAGGAACAAAACCCAGAACTGCTCCACCTACTATCATGGCACAGGTGATATCGAATCCCCGGTTAAAGAGCTGTGAAAGCGACTGATACTCTGCGTCAAAGTCTGAATAATTGCCGAGAAAAATCATTCCCACCTTGTAGCTTCCAAGGTAGAAAAACGGTACGGTGACGGGGTTACTGAACCATACCCCGATGGCAGCGGTAATTTTGCTGGCCCGCAAAACACATGCCAGTGCTACGGCTATAACAGTATGAAAAGGAATAGTCGGGGTTATGCTCACAAAAACCCCAATAGCCATCCCCATGGCAATGTGATGAGGGTCACCCTGAAGCCGCTTCAAATGGGTGACAAATTGCCGGGTACTTTCCTTCTGTTTCACAAGCCATGTCTTTCGGAGGCCCGGATCTCTTTTTATTTCGTTCATCTGGTAGTCCTGATCCATATCTTGAGGATCTGGGAAAAAACCTCATTGCTTCAACCTGAGACCCCGAATGACAGAGACTATCTCAAAGCTCCATGCTGCTGTGGCCAATTATGAAGACCCTGGCCTTCCTTGCCCGGCAATCCTCTCATATCACAAATGGCGCTTAAGGTAAAGGGGAATAGTTAAGAGTTAATAGATCATCGATAGTTTAGTAGTGCTCATCCAAAAGTGTTTTTTTAGAAAATGTACCCATAGATGGGGGGTGTAGGATATGGAACTACCCGTAATCGGAATTACTATGGGAGACCCCGCAGGGGTGGGCCCTGAAATCATTGTAAAAGCCCTCTCCGATGAAAAACTTTTTCAAATCTGCAGACCCGTTGTTCTTGGCGACCGGGGAATAATAGTGAGGACTGCTGCAACCCTCGGATTGAGCATGCGTGTAAATGTCCCCAGAAACTTGAGGACTGAAAGCTATCAGCCTGGGACGATAAACATATTCAACCTTTCGGATCTTAACGTCAACACTGTAATACCGGGCAGATCGGATGAGAGATTCGGTAAAGCGGTTGTGGACTACATCAAGGCGGGAGCCAGGATGGCGCTGGCTGGAGAAATCGAAGCAGTAACTACCGCCCCAATAAGCAAAGAGGTAATAAACAGGGCAGGGTATGCCTACGCAGGGCATACCGAACTCTTTGCTCAAGTGACTAATACAAAGGACTATGTAATGATGCTCACAGGGGAAAAGCTAAGGGTTGCCCTGGTCACGACCCATTGCAGGTTAAAGGATGTTCCATGCCTTTTGGATACCAAAAGGATATTCACCATAATTGAGGTGACAAATAACTGCCTTAAGGAGTATTTTGGCCTGTCCAATCCAAGGATAGCCGTTGCATCGTTGAACCCCCATGGAGGTGAAGGAGGGATATTCGGGGATGAGGAAGAAAGGATAATCGTCCCTGCAATTAAAAGGGCCGGGGAGACAGGAATTGACGCCGTGGGTCCGCTGCCCCCGGATACGCTTTTTTATTACGCTGTTCGCGGAGATTATGATGTGGCTGTGTGCATGTACCATGACCAGGGACTCATTCCCCTGAAGTTGCTGAGCTTTCAAGACGCCGTCAACGTAACCCTCGGGTTACCTATCATCAGGACATCCGTAGATCATGGAACTGCGTACAATATAGCAGGCACAGGGAAGGCCAATGAGACAAGTCTGAAGAACGCCATCAAACTAGCCGCATCTATGGCAAACAAGAAAATAAAAAAATAATTTCGGCCTCGCCCCTAACCTCTCACAGTAATAAGTCAATGATGCCGACCAGTATCTGCCCTACGAAAGTAATCAAAGGGGATAACAATCCAAAGAAGAGCAACCCGATGATTATAAACATGCCGTAAGGTTCCATCTGCATCAATCCATATCTCATCCTGTCGGGGACAAAACCCATCAGAATCTTGGAGCCATCCAATGGGGGAATGGGTATCAGATTGAAGGATGCCAGGATGATATTTACCCTGGCGAAGACTGTCAATATGTCTGGCATAACGCCCCAGGCGGAAAAGATCTCCATCCGTATTATTAAGAGCGCCAAAAACGCCATAATGATATTGGCGCCAATACCGGCGGCTGAGACCAGAATCATCCCTTTGCGATAATCCCTCAGGTTTGAAAAGTTGACAGGTACAGGTTTGGCCCATCCAAAACCAAAGAGAAAGAGCATGAGTGTGCCTATTGGATCAAGGTGTTTGATAGGGTTTAATGTTATCCTCCCCAGCCATCTGGCGGTTGCATCGCCCATCTTTTCCGCTACCCAGGCGTGGGCCACTTCATGTATTATGACGGAATACAGGAGAGGAATCATCAGCAGAAAGAAGCCCCCAGGATTTTCAAAAAGCAAAAGTATTGGTCCCACTTAAAACCTCCTCACTAAACAGTCTCTAAGGGGTAACTGTTCACGGGGTTCAGGCTTCACACCGTGCATCAAACAGATGCAACCGGCAGATAGATTGTGAAGCTGGTTCCCTGTCCTTCCTCACTTTCAACAACTATCCTTCCTTTATAACTCTCTATTATCCTGTATGCGATAGCCAATCCCATACCTGTACCCCGGTCCTTGGTAGTAAAGAAAGGGTCGAACACTTTACCTTGGTTCTCTTTCGGTATGCCGCATCCGGTATCTCTTACTATGATCTCCAAGATTTTTGCTGCAGGCAGTTTCCCGGTGCTTATAGGCTCAAGACGTCTGACCTCTAATCCCAGATTTCCGCCCTCCGGCATTGCCTGGACGGCATTGACAAAGAGGTTCCTCAACACCTGTTCCAACTGTTTG
>JAUXHQ010000278.1 GCA_030621455.1 Deltaproteobacteria bacterium | reverse complement strand
TTTTCAATTATATCTCGGAGCTTATCGAGCGCCAGGTTGAACCTATTCTCATCGTTCTTAGCTGAACGCTTCGTATTATCATTACCGTGGTAGTATCTCACCGCGTCATTATAAAGGGTGGCAGCTTGTTTTTCCATATTCTTAGAATGAAACCGGAACCCCACAAATAGGACGACAATAAGGAGGACCGTCACAGCTACTGTTAGGATTTTCCTTTGGTTATCAGAGAGATAGCTAAATATCCTCGTTGACATTGAGACAAACTCATCCGGTTCTTTCCAGACCTTCTTTTTGGGCACCTTTACTTTCTTGGCCAAAGACATAACTCCTACATATAAGATAGTATCCACCCAAAGCCCATTCCCCTGAAGTGCATTTGTAGTGGATAGAAACTTGTCGACCTGTGCATGCAGTTGGGCAAGTTTACCGCTTGCCGGCGCTTAACGCAATCCTGTTGACTGAATCACCAGAGAAACTTCAACATACTGGATTTGTGTAACAGCACAGGTCGAAACTTGTTAGTGTCCATTTCTGGATGGAAACTAGTTAAAACAAGGGGAGTATACGAACTTGCAGCACCTTTGTCAAGGGACAGCATTTCTAATTATGAGATTTCCACTCACAATCCTACAATTGGAATATCTACAAATACCATTATCATCGAAGGGTTAACCATAATTGGAATCGCTGGTCAAGGGATTTTGGGGAAGCTGATCTTTTCTAAGATTTCCATTGAATTTTTACGCACCTTATCGAATTCATCTTCCGAAAGCCCTGCTCCCAGACCGACCATCCTTGCCTTGTCCAAGCTGACAAGATCATTCGGAGCATGAGCATCACTGTTTAAAACCAATTTGGCCCCTACCCTTGTTGCAAGTTTGGCCACATGGCCGTTAGTCAGGGAGTGCCCTGCCCTGGCAGTAATCTCCAGGCATATGCCCCTGGATTTTGCTATCTCCACCTCTTCCTCTGTTATCAAACCCGGATGAGCCAGGATATCTATGTCGGACAACAATGCCGATCTATTTGTTCCAGGCGGCACAGGCTCTACCGTGGTCTCTCCATGGACGACGACTATCTTTGCACCCAGGTTCCGTGCCCTTTTTTCTAACTCACATATGACCGACGGAGGAACATGGGTGATCTCTATCCCAGGAATAGCCCTTATATCCCACTTTGCAGATAAATCATCACAGACATTTACAATCCTGGGAACGATGAAATCAAGGTTTGATAAATCGGCATGGTCTGTGATGGCGATCGCCTCATAACCTATGACCACTGCTCTCCTTACCAACTCAGAGGGTATTAATTCACCATCGCTAAATATTGAGTGTGTGTGAAGATCGATCATCAGAACTCCTTTTTCTCTTCGCTATTTTTAATCCATCCTTATAAGTATTTTTAAAGCCCCCTTCTTAGATGCCTCCCTGAAAGCCTTCGTCCCCTCCATTAAGCTGTAAATTCCCGAGATAAGTAATTTGACATCTATAGATTCTTTTTCCAAGGCCCTGATGGCAGGATGAAAAGGTCCGCACCTCGAACCTATAAGGGTAATTTCATCTATGACCAGCCCAGTTAGGTCCACGCCCCTCTTCTCTGCCACTGTACTCTTCAAGACTATAGCTCCTCTGGGCCGGGTTAATCTCAAGGCTTTTTCCAAACCGTCAGAAGCACCGGTACAGTCAATAACCACATCTGCCTTGCTGTCACCAAGATTATCTATCAGGCCCGTACCTATCCCTTTTCCTTTGAGTAGAGATAACTTCGAGGTGTGTTTACCGGCTACGAACAGATCACAGCCTGTGAGGACAAGCACCTGTGCAACAAGAAGACCTAGCTTTCCGTCCCCCAATATTATTACCCTATTCGAAGGTCTGATGTGGGTCTGCTCTATTACTTGAAAACCCGCTGCCAGGGGTTCCACAAAGACAGCTTCTTCATCTGAGATCTTGTCCGGAATTATGTGCAGGTTTTCCTCAGGGAGAACGAGGTACTCTGCAAATGCTCCATCGTGGGCCAGTATACCCAGAACCTTCCTGTTTTTGCAATGAGTTTTTAGCCCTTTAGTGCAATAACCGCATTCTCCGCAGCCGTAGTTTATCTCCCCTACAACTCTTTTGCCCAAGAGCTCGGGGTTATCACATTCCTCCACAAGACCCACAAATTCATGTCCCAGTATACCTTTGAACCCCATGTAACCCTTAACGATCTCCAGGTCAGTATTGCATATGCCCGCCATTAGAACTCTGATCAGGGCCTCATTATTGTCCCTCCTGGGTTTTGGATAGTCTGCCAGCCTCAACCCATTGTCAAAAAGTAAGGCTTTCATCTATACCTCTTAGCCATAGGAATGATAAGGTTTAGTGGCATAAGTGATAAAAATAACGTGTAAACTACTTTTTGTATATAATGAAGAATTCCAGTGTATGATACCAGAAATTACAGAAGAAACAAGAAATATCAACCTCTGATATAGACTCTCCTGTGAAAAATTATCCCTTTTCGCCCTCTCACGATATTTGAATCCTTTGTCTTGACACTCCTAATATCCTGTTGTATGATTTATACTGTAAAACCAGCCAAGTCCAAAAAAGCCCATTGCTAGAGGAGAACTGAAATGAAAAAGGAAAAAGTGGAGTCCATATTGGATTCGGCCACGAAGATGTTTGGCCGATACGGTATCCAGAAGACAACCCTCAGTGAGGTTGCCCATTTGGCGAGGGTTGCCAAGGCAACCATATACAATTATTTCGGTAGTAAGGACCAGGTCTATCTCGAAGTTCTTCAACGCGAAGTCGATGACGTTATCAATAAAACAAAGGCTGTTGTTGAAAAGGCCTCATCTCCCGTGGAGAAGTTCAGGGCCTTTGTTCT
>JAUXHQ010000052.1 GCA_030621455.1 Deltaproteobacteria bacterium | reverse complement strand
CGCATCCTTGAAAAGTGTAAACAGGCAAATGAAGGATGCTCAATTCTAGCGCCAAGAAAAACATAAATTGGAGCAATATATGCGTTATTCGAAGATGTTGATTCCCACTCTAAAGGAAGATCCTGCCGAGGCCGAGGTTATAAGTCACAAACTCATGCTGAGAGCGGGTATGATCCGGAAACTGGCAACGGGCATCTATTCTTACCTCCCTCTTGCGAGAAGGATATTCAACAAGGTTGAACAGATCATACGGGAAGAGATGAACAGGGCGGGGGGGCAGGAGGTAACACTCCCCAGTGTTCAGCCTTCCGACGTCTGGGAGGAGAGTGGAAGGTGGAACCTATACGGAAAAGAGCTTCTGAGGTTCAAGGATCGGAATAGTCGTGACTTCTGTCTCGGCCCAACCCATGAAGAGGTGATTACCGATTTGATAAGAAGGGAGATAAGGTCTTATCGTCAGCTCCCATTGAATCTCTATCAGATTCAGACGAAATTCCGCGATGAGATCCGCCCCAGGTTCGGCTTGATGAGGGGCAGAGAGTTCACCATGAAAGATGCATACAGCTTCGATGCCGATGAGAGTGGTGCGGAAGAGAGTTATAACCGAATGTTTGAGGCCTATACTCGAATATTCGAGAGGTGCGGACTGGAGTTCAGGGCCGTAGAGGCCGATACCGGCACGATCGGAGGGAGCTTCTCCCATGAATTCATGGCGCTTGCAGACTCCGGGGAAGATGCCATCGTGAGTTGTGATTCCTGCAGTTATGCCGCAAATGTGGAGAAGGCTGAGATAAAGGGGACGGACTTCGTCTCCGGGGATAGACCTGGGCCCCGGAAAGGTATGAATAAGGTTTCCACACCAGGCATGAAGACAGTGGAAGAGGTTACAGGTTTCCTCAAGGTGACCTCCCGGGACCTCGTTAAAACCTTGATATATGAGACCGACAAGGGGGCGGTTGCCATACTTGTTCGAGGTGACCATGAGGTAAACGAAGCCAAGTTGAGAAGCGTACTCGGTTGTAATGAGTTAAGTCTTGCCGGGGATGAGACAATTTCCGAGGTAACCCATGCGCCAAGGGGATTTGCCGGGCCTGTGGGCCTGGGCATAAGTATAACGGCTGACAATGCCGTCCGGCAGATGTCCGGTTTTGTTACCGGAGGGAACGAAGGGGATGTGCACTTCACCAATGTGAACCTTGATGATTTCAAGGTGAATGCCTTTGCAGATATCAGGATGGTGACAAAAGACGACCCGTGTCCCAGGTGTAACGGGAAGTTGAGGTTGAGCAGAGGGATCGAAGTGGGGCACGTCTTTAAACTGGGCACAAAATACAGCGAGGCTTTGGGTGCAACCTTCCTTGATGCCAACGGCAAGGAACAGCTGATCGTCATGGGTTGCTACGGCATCGGCGTGGGGAGAACCGTGGCCGCCGCAATCGAACAGAACCATGATAAAGACGGCATCATATTTCCGGTACCCATCGCCCCTTTTCAGGTCCTGATCTTACCGATTAACATCGATAAGAACGAGGTGAGGGACACGTCCGAGTTCCTGTACCGATCCCTTAATGAAGAAGGCTATGATGTGCTTCTTGATGATCGGGATGAGAGTCCCGGTATACGGTTCAAAGATGCGGACCTCATAGGGATACCCATTCGTTTGACTGTGAGTAAGAGAACACTCAAGGAAGATATGGTAGAGCTGAAGTCGAGAAGGACCGGAGAAGTTGTCTTGATTAATAAGGACAGTGTCCTGGATGAGATACGGAAACGTCTTTCCGGATAAGGATCGGGCAAGCATGCCCGGTTTTTTATGCATTCGCAAGGGAGGTAAGGGATGTTTAATGAAGATAAGATAAAAGATATTAGCAAAGGTAGGGAAGGGTGGGAGGATAAGTTCAATAAGACCCTTGCTAAAACTTCTGAGAAGGAGGAGAGGTTCTCGACTGTATCCGACATGGAGATAAAGAGTTTATACACGCCTGTCGACATCCGGGATTCCGACTTTCAGGGAGAAGTGGGCTTCCCGGGAGAGTATCCTTTTACCCGCGGGGTTCAACCATCCATGTACAGGGGAAGGACCTGGACCATGAGGATGTTTGCCGGTTTTGGGTCCGCAAAAGACACGAATGAGAGGTATCACTACTTGCTGTCCCAGGGCCAGACCGGTCTCAGTGTTGCATTTCATATGCCTACACTTATGGGATACGATTCGGACTCTCCGGTTGCGTTGGGTGAAGTGGGGAAATGCGGGGTCGCCATAGATACCCTCAGAGACATGGAGATACTGTTCGATGGTATCCCCCTCGATAAGGTTACCACGTCCATGACCATAAATCCTCCGGCTGCTATCCTCTTGGCGATGTATATAGCAGTGGCAGAGAAACAGGGGGTAGATAAGAAAAAGATCGGGGGTACCATTCAGAATGACATGCTCAAGGAGTTTATCGCTCAAAAGACCTTCATGTGCCCTCCCAGACCCTCAGTAAGGATTATTGTAGATACTATTGAGTATTGTATACAAGAGGTGCCGCGTTGGAACACCATAAGTATTAGTGGTTACCATATTAGAGAAGCTGGGTCCACTGCGGTGCAGGAATTGGCCTTTACCCTGGCTGATGGGATAGGTTATGTAGAAGCGGCAGTTGAGAGAGGACTGGATGTGGACAGCTTTGCCCCGAGACTTTCCTTCTTCTTCAATGCCCATATAGATTTCTTCGAGGAGGTCGCCAAATACCGTGCTGCCAGAAGGATCTGGGCAAGGGTTATGAAAGAGAGGTTCAAGGCACAGGACCCTCGATCCTGGCTTCTGCGATTCCATACACAGACAGCGGGATGTTCTCTGACTGCGCAACAGCCTTACAATAACGTGGTCAGGACGGCTTTTGAGGCCCTGGCGGCAGTTCTGGGAGGTACCCAATCACTACATACAAATTCCCTGGATGAGGTGCTGGCCTTGCCAAGTGAAGAATCGGTGACCATTGCACTTAGAACCCAGCAGATCATTGCCGAAGAGACGGGTGTGGTCAATGCTATCGATCCACTGGGAGGGTCTTACTTCGTGGAGACCCTCACCAACAAGATGGAGACGGAAGCAATGGCGTATATAAATAAGATCGATGAGATGGGGGGGATCATCGCGGCCATTGAAAAGGGTTATCCACAAAATGAGATAGCCAAGGCTGCATACCACTATCAACAACAGATTGATAGTCAAGAGAAGACGGTGGTTGGCGTTAACAAGTATGAGATGGAAGAGGATATTTCAGTTGATACCCTCAAGTTATCGCCGGATTTGGAGGAGAAACAGATCGCAGCGACCCGGGAGGTGAAGAAGAACCGTGACAACGATCGAGTGAAGGCCTGCCTGGATAAGGTCCGGGATGCCTGCAAGGGTAGTGACAATGTAATGCCCCATATACTCGATGCGGTCAAGGAATATGCTTCATTGCAGGAGATATGCGATGTATTTCGAGAAGTCTTTGGGGTTTATCGTGATCCGGGGATGTTTTAAGGAACAGGAGGAAAGATGGATTCGGAAGGTAAAATAAGAATATTGATTGCTAAACCCGGACTGGACGGACATGATCGAGGAGCAAAGATCATCGCCAGAGGACTGAGGGATGCGGGGTTTGAGGTGATCTATACAGGCCTCCATCAGACCCCGGAACAGATAGTAAATGCTGCTGTTCAAGAAGACGTGGATGCAGTGGGGTTGAGTAGCCTGGCCGGAGCACATGACCACCTCTTTCCCCGTATACTCAAATTAATGGAGGAAAAGGGGGCAAGCGATATAGTAGTTTTCAGCGGGGGAATCATCCCCGATGAAGATATACCCTGGCTTATGGAAGCAGGAATCAAGGCGGTTTTTCATCCGGGAACCAAGATTGAAGAGGCCGTCAACTGGGTTAAGGACAACGTGAAACCTAGGGGATAGAGTCTGAAAACATGTTTATAACATTTGAGGGTATAGAAGGTTGTGGAAAGACTACACAGATTGGTTTAATGGGAGATTTCCTCGGCACAAAAGGGCTTCCTTACATAATTACGAGAGAACCGGGTGGGACGGGGATCGGAGATGAAGTGAGAAGGATATTACTCTCTCCCGAGAATCAAGAGATGAGACCCGGCACAGAATTATTCCTGTACATGGCCAGCCGGGCACAACACGTAGCAGATGTGATCGAGCCCGCTCTTATGGATAAGAAAATAGTGCTCTGCGATCGCTTTAGCGATGCCACCATCGCTTATCAGGGGTATGCAAGGGGGTTTGACATTGTCTTGGTCAAAGAATTGAACCAATTGGCTACCTCGGGTTTGACACCCGATATTACCATCCTTCTCGACTGCCCGGTGGAGATTGGTTTGAAGAGGGCAATGGCGAGGGCATCCGCTGCATCAGGCCGGGAGGGAGAAGACCGACTAGAAATGGAGGGTATCAGTTTTCATCAAAAAGTGAGAGAGGGGTATTTGAAGGTTGCCGCGGAGGAAGATATGCGGGTTGTGGTCATAGATGGGACGAAAGACAGGGATATCGTTCACGAAGAGATTTGCAAGACCGTACTTTCAAGAATATAGGTTTTCAGATATTAACATTTACAGGGCCGGAGGGAGGGACCCCGGTAAGTCGTCGAGCATTCCACCCGATAACATAGTGAAGATTAACATGCGGGAATCTATACAGGGGAGGGGGCCGAATGTCATTTAGCGACATACTAGGCCAGGACAGACAGGTCGCCATACTGAAGAGGGCCATAGAAAATAACAGGGTGCCCCATGCTTACCTTTTTCTTGGGGAAGAAGGTGTGGGGAGAAAACTAACTGCATTGACCCTTGCCAAAGCCCTGAACTGTTCTAACGAAACAGCTGATTCGTGCGATCTGTGCGGGTCGTGCAGAAGAATTACCAATGGAAATCATCCCGATGTTACAATCGTTGAACCGGAGGGGAACTTCATCAAGATTGACCAGATTAGGAAACTACAGAGGTCTTTACAGTATAAACCCTATGAGGGCGGAAAGAAGGTATGTCTGATACCCCATGCCGAAAAGATGAACGAGGCGGCGGCTAACGCCTTTCTTAAGACGCTGGAGGAACCGACTCCTGACACGATACTTATATTGATAAGCACAAGCCCTCATCTTCTTTTGGCAACTGTGAATTCCAGATGCCAGAGGCTCAAATTTCAGCCGCTGCCCCATGCCGTGATTGCCATGGTCGTAGAAGAGAGGCTGAAGAAGGGGAAAGAGACCGCGTCAAGATTGGCTTACCTGGCAAGAGGGAGTTTGGAAAGGGCCCATAAATTGGCGGAAGGGACCACCTTAGAGTATAGAGATAAGATTATCAAAAAGATCAATTCACTCTCACCGAATGATATCAATAACACGTTCAAGCTTGCGGAAGACATGTCAAAAGAAAAGGATGTGCTTGTTGACACCTTGGAGTTTCTAAAAACATGGTATCGAGACCTTTTGATCTTTAAAGAGGGCTGTCCATCGGATCGATTGATAAATTTCGATTTCCTGCCGGAGATAGAAAGGATTGAGGGGAAGTTCACTGTAACGGATCTAGTGGAAAAAGTGAGGATAATCAATGATACACAATCCGCACTGCAACGGAACTCCAACAAGCGGTTAACAATGGAGGTGATGTTGACAAGGCTTTGCCATAATTGAAGGTTTGGGGTTTTTCGCATGTGGTTGGACGTGTTCTTATAGATTTATCGTGTGAGGTCTGGAGGAAAAAGTGCAGATCGTAGGAGTAAAGTTCGGGGACAACGGCAAGGTTTATGATTTCGATGTCGGAGGGTTGAAACTCCGGATCGATGATAGGGTAGTTGTAGAAACGGAGAGAGGCATGGGGCTTGGAATAGTAGTGAAAAAGTTAAATGAAGGCCGTGTCTCATCATCAAAAAAGCCGTTAAAAAAGATACTAAGAAAAGCGAATGCCAATGACATAAATAAAGAGGTGAAGAATAAGGAAAGGGAAGAAGAGATTTATAAGATAAGCTTATGCGAGATAGAGGAATGCGAGTTACCTATGAAACTCGTAAAAGTGGATCGATTGTCCGATGGTTCCAAGATAATATTTTATTTTACTGCCGAAAACAGGGTGGATTTCAGGGAATTGGTAAAAAGGCTTGCCCAGAGGTTCCACACCAGAATTGAGATGCGTCAAATCGGTGTGAGGAATGAGACCAAGATGATGGGGGGCATAGGGAACTGTGGAAGGGAGTTCTGTTGTTCAACTTTCCTTAAAGAGTTTGAACCTGTCTCTGTGAGGATCGCAAAAGACCAGAACCTGGCGTTGAATCCGGCAAAAATCTCCGGAGTATGTGGGCGGTTAATCTGTTGTCTCACCTTCGAACATGAAGCCTATCTTGACCTTAAAAAAAACATGCCAAAGTGTGGTAAGATGGTGCGCGTTTCTCAGGGTCGAGGAAAGGTTATTGAGCAAAATATAATCAGACAAAATGTCATAGTAAGATTAGAAGATGGCAGGGAGGTAAAGGTCCCCGTTAGTGAAGTCAGAGAAAATAAACCACCGGGAAAGTGCCGGAAAAAGAGGTAGGGGGAACTGTAGAGATGGTATGAGGCGTTCCCTTGGGGGCCACTTATGGGATCTCGGTTGAAGGCTACCCTGCGGTTAAACGGTTTCAAGATTAGTCTGCTTGTCAGTATCGCGGTGGTGGCCGTTTACTTGGCAGGTGCTCCCTTTTTGGATTTAATGGAGCTTAAGGCCCTAGACCTGCGATTTGTTTCTCGTGGCGCTGTGAAACCAGGTAACGAAGTGGTGATTGCCGTCATAGACGAGAAGAGTCTTGATGCGTTGGGAAGATGGCCATGGTCCAGAAAGACAATAGCCGGACTTATAGATATCTTGACCGCGTATGGGGTCAGGAGCATAGGACTTGACATAGTGTTTGCCGAACCGGATGAAAATTTGGATTTAGAGAGGATAACCTCTTTCAGAAAAAGGGTTGAAGCACTGGGACTGGAAAATCCGGAATTGATGGAATATCTTTCCCTGGCCGAGAAAGAAGTCGACAATGACAGAATCCTTGCGGAGGCCATAGAGAGATCAGGAAAGGTTACCCTGGGATACTTTTTCCATGCATCAAAGAGGGGTCTTGAGCACATCAAAGGGAGTAACAGCGATGTGGATTTGGAGACGATATGGTCCTCCAGATATCCTTCAGTCAAATACCAATCTGAAAGGGCCAAAAGGACCTCTTTAAAGGAGGCATACGCGCTGGAAAATAATCTTGACGAGTTTGCCGATGCTGCCGAGGGAAGTGGCTTCTTCAATGTCTTTCCCGATAGAGACGGGACTGTCCGGTGGGCGCCCCTGGTGATCCAATACAAAGGCAGTTTTTTCCCATCGTTACCTTTGCGGGTTTTGCAGCACTGTCTTGCTTCTTCACTCTTATCATTGAGGATTGCAGACTACGGTGTAGAAGGAATCCAACTCGGGAAGATCATGATACCAACTGATGAGAGGGGGAAGGTCCTGATCAACTATTATGGTCCGCCGAAGACCTTCCCACATTACTCTATCGCGGATATCCTGAGCGGCAGTATTCCTCCCGGCGCGTTTAGGGATAAGATCCTACTTGTTGGAGCGACTGCTATCGGTATCTATGATATGAGAGTTACCCCGTTTGGCAGCACATATCCGGGGGTCGAAATCCACGCCAGTATTATAGACAATGTGCTTCGTCAATACTTTTTGATTCGCCCCGACTGGATTACGATAATAGACCTTACAATTGTCATGGGATTGGGATTACTTTTGGGGTTCGTGCTGCCTAAATTGAAGGCCGTCTCGGGTGCAGCGTTTACTATTTTCTTGTTTTTCGCTTTCTTCATGTTGAACAGATATCTCTTCGTGTCCAAAGGGGTATGGATAAACATCGTATATCCCTTTCTTGTACTTCTCTTAGTCTATATCGGGGTCACCGTATTTCGTTACATTACAGAAGAGCGAGAAAAGAAGAAGATAAGGGGGGCTTTTCACTACTATGTGACCGCTTCCGTGGTTAATGAGATGCTAAAAAACCCGGAAAAATTGAAACTGGGTGGCGAAAAGAAAGAACTTTCTGTATTGTTCTCTGATATAAGGGGCTTTACCACAATCTCTGAGGGACTGTCTCCGGAGATGTTGGTCAAGCTCCTGAATGAATATCTCACCGTTATGACGGATATTGTCTTCAAGTACGATGGTCTGCTGGACAAATACATGGGAGACGCCATAATGGCGGTTTATGGAGCCCCCCTGGATCAGGATGACCACGCTCACAGGGCGTGCGGGACTGCCCTTGACATGATAGAGGAACTGGTGGCTCTTCAAGATAAATGGCAAGCCAATGGAACCCCTAGGTTCGATATAGGTATAGGGATCAACACCGGCTCAATGGTAGTGGGGAATATGGGCTCAGACAGAAGGTTCGATTACACTGTGATGGGGGACAGCGTCAACCTTGGTTCCCGCCTGGAGGGGGCTAACAAACAGTATCACACAAACATAATAATTGGCGAATTCACATACGAAAAAGTCAAAGATAAATTTTTCTGTAGGGAGTTGGACTCCGTAAGGGTTAAGGGTAAGAATTTGCCTGTGAAGATCTATGAATTGATAGGTAGGAACTGGGTACCCGGTGACATGTGGGAGGCCTTTGATCTTTTCCGCCGGGGTCTTAAAGAATACAAAGAGAGGAGGTGGAATGAAGCTGTCGAGACTTTCAACAGGATTTTGGACCTAAGACCGGACGATTACCCATCGAGACTTTACGTGGAGAGAAGCAAGAGCCTCATTGAGAATCCTCCGTCTCAGGACTGGGACGGCGTATTTATAATGCACACTAAATAGTTTCCATCCAGAAATAGCACTTTTTCCCCTGAGCTGCGTTCTCCTCCGGTTTCCGCCTGCGACGTACGATCATGTACGCCTCGGCGCAAACCGTCGTGCGGCCTTGCTCAGAGAAAAAATTGCTCATTTCTGAATTGGAAAC
>JAUXHQ010000147.1 GCA_030621455.1 Deltaproteobacteria bacterium | reverse complement strand
ATCCTGGTATAAGAGGGGATGCGACTTACTATTACCCCATCTATCTCCTCTCTACACAGGCCGCAATCTTCGAGAGCGTTCTCAAAGGCTTCGAGCCCAAGTGTGTAAGCGTTTCTCCTCGGGTCACGTGTTTTATACAGGGTGCTAAACGGTGTAGTCCCCACACCCACTATGGCAGTCTTGTCCTTAAGATCCGGCACTTCCATTGTTCTAACCTCCTTCCACCATCTTCTTCTTCCTTATGCTGAAAGGCAAGAGACAGGGTCAGGGCCTGTTTCGTATGGAAACTAACTAAATGCTTGAATCCTCTAACTCCCCAAAGACATTCTTCAAAACCCCACAAATCTCGCCCAATGTCACCTGTGCCTTGACAGCGTCAATGAAATAGGGTATGAGGTTTTCGTCTTCCTTCTTTGCGGCGCTTTCTATCTTCTTGAGTTCAGAACTCACCAGGCTATTGTCTCTTTCGGACTTTATTTTCTTCAGTTTGGCGATCTGTAGCTCTTCCGCCTTTTCCCTCTTCTCGGCATCATATGGGTGGGGCACCAGCATCTTGGGAAGCACCTCAAGTTCCTCTTCACCCGTGAATTTGTTGACTCCCACGATTATCGTCTGGCCTCGTTCTATTTGAGCCTGGCGTTCCCATGCCTGACGTGCCATAAAATTCTGAGACCAACCGCTCTTTATGGCCTCGACTGCACCACCCATAGAGTCTATTTCGTTGATAAGTTCGAAAGCCTCTTCCTCTATCTCGTCAGTCAGGGACTCCACATAATAAGAACCTGCCAGCGGGTCAACTACCTCCTCCATGTGGGATTCATATCTCATTATTCTCATGGCATCATCCCGTAGCTGCCGCGCCTCATAACTCCAACCAAGCCCCAAGGGCTCATCAAAAGGTATCCCTCCTGAGGCCTGACCGCCAGAGAGGCATCCGCTAATACCACCGATAACACTGCGAACCACATTATTTAAGGGACGCTGTATCGTACACCAGTCAGCGTCATGTCTGGCAGCATATGCAGATCGCAACATCATTGTCCTTTCATTAGTGGCACCAAAACGCTCTTTCATGATCTTGGCCCACATCCTTCTGGCTGCTCGCCACATGGCTATCTCGCGGAAAAACTCCGGACCCCCTCCGAGACCCAGGAATGTGAAACGCGGCACAAACTCATCCACACTTAGCCCCGCGGAAAGTCCTAGTTTAACATAGGCGATGGCGTTGGAAAGGGTCAAGGCTATTATCTGCGGTTGCGTCAGTGCTCCAGCCTGCCGCATGTGGTCCCCGGAGATACTTATGGTGTTCATGAGAGGCAGAGACTTTTTACAAAACACAATAGTATCACGTATCATCCGCATGGACGGGTCTACTGGGAATATGTACGTACCCCTCCCCAATATCTCCTTCAATATCTCGTTCTGGGGTGTCCCCCTTAGCTTGGAAACGGGGGTGCCTTGCATCTCCGCCAAAGCGACGTACATGGCGATGATTATGTTTACAGGGGCGTTTAAGGTCCAGTTTGATGCTATCTGGTCGAGGGTCACGACGCCTTTAAATGCGTCATACAGGGTCGCAAAGTCCTGAAGGGTGTCTATAGCCACACCTGTGCCACCGACCTCTCCCTCAACTATGGGATCATCTGAGTCGAAACCGCACTGGGTCGGCAGATCAAAAGCCACGTTAGCGCCCCTACGGCCCTCACTTCGCCACAGGTCACGTGTATCCTCAGGTCTGCCGAACCCGCTGTACTCTCCCGCTCTTGACCTGACACCGCTCGATACTACGGCCCCGGAATCTATCCCTCTATCCAGAGGAGGATTGTAAGTGGCAAAACTTGCCCGGGTAAATGGATATTCTCCGGGAAAACCCAGGTCATTTAGGAAACTCCAGTCTTCCCTCATGTCGAGTGGGGAATAGGTCTGAGTGTAAGGTTTCTCCCTTTTCAACCTCTTAAGTCCATCTTTGAGAGTAGTCTCCTTCCATTGTTTTTCCCGCTCCTCTATTTCTTTTCGATCCTCTGACATGTTACCTCCTTTTGTAGCTTTTCAATAACTTAATGCAGATTACTGATGCCCTTGAATAAAGTGACGCTTTTGTCACCCTAAGTGTCTCTTACGCGACCCTTACCCATAGTCTTTCAGAAGTTACCTTCTATTGTTGATAAAAACTCATTTTTTATGTGAATAAGTATAGGGAATTTGGGGTTTTGTGTCAAGATTTATTACATCAGGGTTGCTGCAAACATGACCTTGCAATATAAGCGCGGGCATGATACAAAGTTGCATGAAAGGAGCGATGTACGCGCTCATTTGACCTTACAGAGCAGGTAACCTCATCTGATATGAGTTTCCTAAAGTACATTGTCTTGATGATGAGGGATTATACAGCCAAGACAGGGTGGGAGGATAAACTGTCAGAGCGTATTCAAAAGATGAAATACATGAAATGAAGGGGACGTATGAATGAAAGTAAAGGATGTTATGGTTAAAGAGGTGACCACATTAGGAATAAATGAAGAGTTAAGCTTGGCTGATGACATTATGAATCTTGGAAGGATACGACATTTGCCGGTTGTTGACGATGAGAAGCTGTTGGGGATCATTAGCCAGCGGGACCTGTTTAAGGCTTCTCTGGGTTCGGCCATGGGGTTCGGTGGGGATGTGAGGAGGAATTTCCTCAAAACAGTAGTGGTAAAAGAAGTGATGATCAAGGAACTGATAACTATTTCACCTGAGGCGGATATAAAGGAAGCTGGTCGAATAATGTTAGAAAATAAGATAGGGTGCCTGCCGGTGGTGGTGGATGACAGATTGGTAGGACTCATCACCGAAACCGATATCCTTAGGCAATACATCATGTAAGACGGCGTTACACTACAACAATCGGCTAGGATGACGGTTCTTCTTTAGAGAAGTTATCGGAACCCCAGATTCAAAAATTAAAACAATCCTGTTACCTGAATCATCAGAGACACTTCAAGACACTAGGTTTGTGTAACTGCACAGGTCGTAGATATGGAGAAGAAGATATGAAAGAAAAAACAGTGTCCGAGAAGCTGGCAGAATTTATACATGATCTTACTTACCGAGACCTACCACAAGAAGTGAGGGAATTGGCGAAACTCCGCATCCTGGATACCCTGAGCTGCGCGGTTGCCGGACGTGATCTTCCCCACTGTAAGGTAGCAACGGAAGTGGCTAAGAAAAGCACCGGAGGTTCCACCTTGATCGGTCATAGGGAAAAGGTGGCGTTGCTCGATGCGGTTCTGGCCAATGGGGTGATGATTCACAGCATTGTGCAGGATGATATCCTGTCCGGCCTTGTGCACCCGGGAAGTACCGTTGTTTCCACTGCTATAGGTGTTGGGGAGGAAAAGGGTGCTTCCGGGGAGGAGGTATTGACTGCAACTATACTGGGATACGAGTTGGTTGGTAGGATAATGAGAGGAACGGGGCGATTCTCCGTAAGCTCATTCAGGCCGAGTCCCATCTTAACAACCTTTGGCGCCACCGCATCAGCCGGTAAGCTGATGGGACTTGATGAGGAACAACTGGTCAATGCTATCGGTTATGCCGCAAGTCTGACCCCTGGGACGCCAAACGAAGTCTGGTGGAGCGGAACCATGGAAGGGATGTTTCAAGCAGGTGCCAGCGCCCGTATTGGCATCCTTTCTGCTATCTTAGCCGAAAAGGGGGCAACAGCAGCCCCTCAGGCACTTGAAGGAAAGGACGGCTTTTTCCGCTGTTGGGGAGGGGGGACGGCAACGATGGAAAAGGCGGTGGAAAACCTGGGTAAGGATTTTGTCATTTCCAGGATGCGTATCAAAGTCTTTCCGGTTTGTGGCGCCAATCAACGGCCCATACAGATAGCGGAACCCCTGGCCCGGCACAAGCTAAAAGTCGATGATATTACGAAGATCATCGAGCGTGTTGGAATAGGCGCTACGAAGTATGCGGGACTGGATTTTACGGGTCCTTATGAGACTCAATTTCAGGCTTTAATGAGTATGCAGTTTTGTACTGCGGCTACCGTTTTGGGCAAACCTGTCAGCTCGGCCATGTTTTTTGCTAAACATTTCAATGACCCCGACGTTGAGGACCTCGCCAAAAAGGTGGAATTGGTGGAAGAGGAAGGCCGTTCCCTTCCAAAGATAGAAGTTCATTGCGTTGATGGAAAGGTTTACGCCACTGCGGAAGAGCTGCCCGACCGCGATAAATACGTACCTACCAAAGAAAAGATGGTAGCTAAATTCAGGACCCTGTGCACTGACTTTTTTGGTGAGGGGGGTACCAATCAGATCATAGATCTAATAATGGATCTGGACAAGGTAGCTGATATTCGGAAGCTGACCGGTAGGCTGGGGGGATAAGAATTAGGGACGGGTTCTCCGGTTTATCATGTAATTAGAGCCGTCCAGGTTTTTTACAGCTTTTTTTAGCTCTCCGGCTATGGTAGACGCTTCTCCCGGATGACTCATTTTGGTAACGTTCAAATCAATGACCGCTATGGACAGGGAAAGCAAAGGGAAACGTTTAACATTCTGTTTGCGATCGGTACTTTCGATATAACCACGTATTCGGTCTTCATCATTGATGAGAGTGGGGATAACCAGGTCGAAATTCTGGATTATCTGTTGGCAGCATTCCTTGGTGATACCAGAAGGTACAATAAAGAAGAAATCATCACCGCCTACGTGTCCCACAAAACTATTCGAATGGCTCATTCTATGTACAACGTTCGTAATAATACGAGCTGTCATTCGAATTGCTTCGTCACCTCTGGCAAACCCGTACCGGTCGTTAAAAGCCTTGAAGTTATCCAGGTCCAGGTAACAGAGCGCGGATTCGTTTTTTCCCCATATGGCATCCTGGATAGTCGCCATGATAGTATAGTTGCCCGGCAACCGAGTCAGAGGATTGGCATCCAAGTCAAAGATGGCATGAGCTTCTCTCAGTCGTACACGAAGCAATACTTCTTCCGGAGTAGCCGGACAGAGAAGAATATCATCACAGTTAAGGTCCGGGATTGACAAGAGAGAGGCAAGCATTTCTTCTCTTGCTAATAATATCAAGGGAAGATGTTTATAGACCGAATCATTTTTCATGCGATTCATGAACTCTTCCCACCCGTGTGTTTTAGTCGATACCAACATAATATCGGGCGGTTCATTATAAATATGGGAAAAGGCCGCATTAGCATCTGAATAGTCATAGACGAAGTAGCCCTTATCAGACAGTGTCTGTTTGATAAGATCATACGTACAGTCCTCTTCATGAAGACACAATATTCGTTTCTCGGCAGCTGCTTCTGTCACTTCATGTCCTCTGGGACAAGGTATTGCAGTTTATCAATCTCGGGTTCAATCTCTTCTATGAGCTTACGTACCTGTTCCAAACTCAGTGGGATCTCTTCTTCAACTATAGGATCAGGTGCTTCCAGGGGAAGGTCATCTTCCGCTCCGCACCCCATCCCCCGAACCATTGTATCTGCCACAGCTACCAGTGCCGCGCGTATCCTATGATCTCTTGGGATTTTGGGCATGTGATGG
>JAUXHQ010000286.1 GCA_030621455.1 Deltaproteobacteria bacterium | reverse complement strand
CATCGCCGCTATCCGCGTAGAGCTGTTCGGTTGGATCTAAAACGGTGGAGGCGTGTCCTCCGGCTTTTGGCCGAATCAATACAGCGATGATGGATCTAAACATCTCGATCATTGTTTGCCTCCCCGAGAAAATAAAAAGAGAGTAACCTTTTTTTGTTTAATGTTCAGCATCCATGATCATGTTTGTTGCCGGTTGCTTGCTTCTTATTGCTCGTTGTACGTAAGGAGCTGTCGTAACACCATGTAATCCAATGAAAATCTGGTGTAGTTGCAACCAATGCTTAATGCAGAAGTGTAGTTCACAACGGGCAATAAGAAGTAAGCGGCCGGCAATTGAAATGCGGGAACGAAAAAAGTTACACTTAAATAAAAAAGGGGCCATCACCTTGTGGGACTCAACTTTCTCTCAATTTCCGCCTTTGCCTTCAGGTTGTTGAGCCATGCGTTAAAGAGCTCTTGCTTCTTCCGTTCCACGAGCACTTTCGCAAAGTCATCATCTTCCTGTTCAAATTTTTTCTTATCTATACCTCTTCTTCCTTTCAGCTTAATCACGAAGTAAGTATCATTCACTTCAAATACATTGTCGGCATAAGGGGTATCCGGGGTCAAAGAGAACACCTCTCCCTTTATCTCTTGAGAGGACCCTATCTTTGGGATGGCATTATCTGCCCTTGTGAAGAAACCGGTCTCTTGGGCCGTTAGTGTATTCTTGGAAACCACCCGATTCCATTCCTCTCCTGCCCTCAATTCTTCCAGCAGATTCTCTGCCTTTGCTTTTGCCATGGCTTTTGCTTTTTCTCTCTGCACATCCCGTTGTACATTCTTTTCAACCTCCCTTAACTCGGGAATTCGAGGGGACTGCCTTTTAACCAGTTCCTGTATGTAATTCACCCCCGAGGATCGAACCACATCGCTCATCTCTCCCTCGTCAAGCGCAAAGGCCGCATCAGAAAAGACCTTATCTCTACCGACGCCCTTTATGCTTTCCCCCCTTGCAAAGAAGTCTGTCTCGTGTAACTCTATCTTTGCACCTGACGTAAACTGTTCAAGGTTCTCTTCATCAAAGATCCTTGCATATACGTTCTCTGCGTCCTCATCCGCCAGTTCCTGCGCCGTTTCTCGTGTGAGAGTTGAGGTAATCTCTGCCTTAACCTCGTTCAGAAGTTTTGTCCGCGCTTTCTTGATATCCTCAACCTTGATCACATGAAAACCATACGGGCTTTCGATAACAGAACTGACCCCTCCTATATCAAGGGAAGATACTGCTTCTCCGATCGATCCCCCTAACATCGCTTTGTCCAGGTACCCTAAATCCCCGCCTTTCTTTGCAGAGGGGTCATCAGAGTATTTCCTCGCTAATGTGGCGAAATCCCGGCCCTTCCGGATCTTCTTTAAGATCCCTTCAGCCTTCTCCCTGGCCTTCTTAACAGATGCAGGATCATCACCGGGTAAGGTCTTGATCAATATGTGCCGTATCCTAACCGTCTCCGGCACGGTAAACCTCTTTATGCTCAACTCGTAGTAGTCAGTGATTTCTTCGTCTGTTATTTTGACCTCGGGCTCGTAATCCTTTCCATTGAAACTCAGATACCGTATTTTTACCTTGGTTGGTATTTCATAGTCCCTCTTATGGTTTGAAAAGTAGCTTTTCACATCCTCATCTGAAACACTCGCTTTCTTAAAAAAGGAGGCTGTCGCCACCTTGATAAATTCAGCGTTGACACTTTCGCGCTCCATGGTATAGGCATCCAGTATCTCTCTATGGGAAACCTTGACATTGTCTTTTATCATATCCTCTATCTTCTTGACCAAAAGGTCCACCCTTTGAGACGCCTCAAATTCTGAGGGTGTCATCCGGTAACGCCTTAATAACCTCACGTACTGTGTGTTATTGAATACACCCTCTTTCTGAAAGGCGGGGAACCCCTTAATGGAGTCCCTCAGTTCCTTCTCTGTTATTTCAAGATTGAGCCTCTCCGCCTCCTGCAATAAGAGAGCCCTCTCTATTAAACCCTCCAGGGCCATCTCTTTCAGGTTCAACATGTCCATCAATTCCTCGGTTAATCGGTCCTTGTAGATATCTCTATATCGCTTTACCAGATTTTCATAGGCACTCTGGTATTGACTTATCGTTATTGGATAATCATTGACAGTAGCTACCCTGTTGGTCTTTCCCTCCTTGAAACTACCGACTCCCCAAAAGACAAAGACTAGGATCACCATAAATAGGACTGCCTGGATGAACCAGGATCTGGCGTGTTTTCTCATGAGGTCAAGCATGTTATTCACCTTTCATGGATGTGGTCTAAGTAAAGTGTAAATTCTCAAAAGACCCGGTACGAGCAGAGCAGGGGAACGCTTTCGTTCATAAGAGTACCCGCTATGCAGCTGCATCAGATGATAATATACCCGGGCTATTGAGAAGCTCCAGTCAAGCGCTGTGCCTGCCGGTTTGAATTTGTCTATTCTACTCATTGTCGCAAAAAATGCAACACTTTTGTGTTTCATCCAAACCCTAAAAGAGCCAAGCCACTCCAATTATGGAATTTATTGAATCTGTAGGGTTAACCCGGTGTTCATCGGAGCGGCTCTGATGATTCAGTTAACAGGATTGCTTTTTAACTGCCGTCAAACTTCTCTTAGGGACGAGGCCGAAATAACTTCCTCAAGTTGGCGCTCAGATT
>JAUXHQ010000183.1 GCA_030621455.1 Deltaproteobacteria bacterium | reverse complement strand
GTCGGCACATTCCCCTGATGTACAATTCTGAGCGAATATATCCCTTGCATTTTGCCGCTATTTGGTGTATATATTTACTCTTTTGTCGATCTGCTTTCACCTCACAAAGTTGGTCGATTCGTAGATCGTTGAATCGACTCAACAGATCAACGAACCTCGTTTTATATTCATAGTGAGACCCAGCTTGGGTAACCCACGCAACCGGAGAAAATATGCCTTGGATGGCCCTTATTTTTACCTTTCGGCCTCGTCCCCTGCGATTTAATGTCAGAAGGGAACATCCGGTAATGCCCTGCGATGGTTTGTATAGTCGGCAACCCACTCCACAAGACATCGCCACTAAGAGCGGCACAGATCTATAACAAGGATTTACACATGAAATACTGGCGGAAACCGTTAGATTACGAAGAGATTAAGGTTCCACGGGGGAGGGTATCGATTATTGAAGATCGTTGTAAGGGCTGTTCTTTTTGTGTAGAATATTGCCCGCGTGATGTCTTGGTAATATCGAAGCACTTCAATAGAAAGGGTTACCACCCGCCCTATGTCGAAAAACCGGAAGATTGTGTTAACTGTAAATTCTGTGAGGTGATATGCCCGGAATTTGCCATCTATGTCGAAGATATGGATGAATAAAGGAGACCTTGGCTTTGGAAGAAACTGAACAGTTTATTATGGGAGATACAGCCTGCGCCGAGGGAGCCATTGCCTGTGGATGTAAATTCTTCGCCGGTTATCCGATAACTCCTGCGACAGAGGTGGCAGAAAGGATGGCCAAAAGGCTACCACAGGTCGGAGGCACCTATATCCAAATGGAGGATGAAATGGCCTCCATGGCTGCCATCCTGGGGGCATCCTGGGGGGGGCTCAAGTCCATGACATCCACTTCAGGGCCGGGTTTTAGCCTGATGATGGAAAATATAGGGCTCGGCATTATAATGGAGGTGCCCTGCGTGGTGGTAAATGTTCAAAGGGCCGGTCCATCAACGGGTCTCCCCACTTTATGTGCGCAAGGAGATATGATGCAGGCCAGATGGGGTTCTCACGGCCATTATGAGATCATAGCCCTCAGTGCCAGTTCCCCCCAAGAATTATTCGATATAACCATAAAGGCATTCAACCTTTCCGAGAAGTATCGCCTTCCGGTATTGGTCCTGACCGATGAAGTGGTGGGGCACATGACAGAGAAAGTCGTTATCCCACCGTACGACAAGATCGACGTCTATCCCCGCAGGATATCAACGCTTCCCCCTGAAGAATATCTGCCATATGTCTCTGATGAAGATATGGTCGCTCCAATGGTAGGGGTTGGAGAAGGATACCGTATACACTCCACAGGTCTAACCCATGACAAAAGGGGATATCCCGTCATAACCGCCCCTGTTCAAAAAGAAATGATGGACAGGCTGATCTATAAGATCCGCAACAATGTAGACGATATAGTGAAATATGAGGAGATTGAAATGGCGGATGCTGAAATAGTCGTCATCGCTTATGGGATCTCTGCTCGTCCGGCATTGAAGGCCTTGGAAATGGCCAGGGATAGGGGGATCAAGTGTGGGATGATGAAGCTCATTACCATCTGGCCTTTTCCTGAAAAGAGGATAAAGGAACTTGCTCCCCAGGTTAGGGGGTTTGTAGTGCCGGAGATAAATTATGGCCAGATCTGCCTTGAAGTGGAACGGTGCTCGGCGGGTAAGACTGAGATCGTGTTGGTGGGTCATGCCGGAGGAGCTATCTTTCATCCCAATGAAATCCTTGAGGTGATTAGTAGACTATGAAAAAACAGGGCATAAAAGAATTGAACGGGATGCCCGGAAAGCACCCCTTGAGTGATCTTCTCCGGGACGACAGGATGCCACATATCTGGTGCCCTGGTTGTGATATCGGAACCATATTCGCCAGTTGTCTTACAGCCATCCATGAATCGAACATTGACTATAACGATTTTGCCGTGATATCCGGGATAGGTTGTTCCGGAAGGGCTGCCGGTTATGTTAAACTTGATTCCTTTCATACCACCCACGGCCGGGCCATACCGTTTGCCACAGGTCTTAAAATAGCCAAACCGAAAATGAAGATAATCGTATTCAGCGGGGATGGAGACCTTTTCACCATAGGAGGCAATCACTTCATCCATGCCGCCCGCAGAAATATGGACTTGACCATAATATGTGTCAATAATTTTACTTACGGTATGACCGGTGGGCAGGTGGCCTCCTCGACCCCATTTAAAGCCAGGACGAGCACGACCCCCAACGGAAACTTCGAAAGACCGTTCAACCTGGCTTATATGGCGGCGGCAGCTGGTGCAGCCTATGTTGCCAGATGGACCACCCTCCACGTCAGGCGTCTCACCAACTCTATCCTCGAGGCCTTTAACAAGAAAGGGTTCTCTTTTGTTGAGGTAATATCATCATGCCCCACATCCTTTGGCAGAAAAAATAAGTTAGGTCCCCCACTTCATATCATACAGCATTTTCACAAAATCAGTGTGATCAAAAACAGTATACATCCAAAGGATGCTAACCTCGACATAGAAAAGGAGATCGTGGTGGGCAAATTTGTGGATATCGAAAGACCCACAT
Source organism: Deltaproteobacteria bacterium (assembly GCA_030621455.1). Classification (GTDB taxonomy): domain Bacteria; phylum Desulfobacterota; class UBA8473; order UBA8473; family UBA8473; genus JAUXHQ01. The sequence continues at coordinate 2,363 of JAUXHQ010000183.1, read as the reverse complement.
TCTTTGATCTGTGGGAAGAGATATATCCGCCCATAAGAGAAAAGAGGGGGGAGTAATGAGCGGAGAAGTTTATCACGAAATCATAATCAGTGGGTACGGAGGACAGGGTGTTATCCTCAACGGCAGTATACTAGGCAAGGCAGCGACCATATACGACAAGATAAATGCCACACTGGTGCAATCCTACGGGCCGGAGGCCAGGGGGGGAGCCTGTTCAGCCCATGTAATTATCTCGGAAGAGACCATCTCTTATCCATACGTACACAACCCGCACATATTGATCAGCATGTCACAGGAAGCCTATGAAAACAATATCGATTCACTGCGAGACGGTGGACTCCTCCTTACAGATACGGATCTGGTTAAGAGAAGGAAGAACGATGAACGCCACGTATCATATTCCATCCCCGCCACCCGTATGGCTGAGAAGCTGGGCAATAAGATGATGGCCAACATCGTCATTCTCGGATATCTGGCATCCCTGTCCGATGCCGTCAATGCCGAGTCATTGAGAAATGCAGTGGAGAAGTCTGTTCCCAAGGGAACGGAAGAGAAGAACCTAAAAGCCTTTGAGAAGGGCTACAAGCGCGGAGAGAAGCAGAAATCGGGAACAGGATAGGTTGAGAGCAAAGGGAGTGTAGAGTCCCATGACCGCAGAGGTTTACAGCGCCTTGATAATAGGCAGCAAGATCGAATCCCTCAAGGCAGCCTATGATCTGGCCACCATCGGCCACCGGGTCGTCATAATAGAAGAGGAAAACGAGTTGAAGGCCTCCCTTGAAGACGCAGAGGTTCTCCCTTCCGGGGTGAGGTCATTATACGCGATCCATCCCTTGCTCATGGCCGTGCGCAACCATCCCCTGATCCATATTGTCACATCATCGATCGTTGATGAGATTCGGCATTCCAGGGACGGCTTTTCCGCATTTGTCCGCAACAGACCCTGTTATATCGACCCGGAATTGTGCTGTTTTTGTGGGCGCTGCAGGGAGATCTGCCCTGTGACATTGCCATGGTCCCTGAAGAAGGCTGTGGACTGCATCTCCGAGAGAGGGATACCTAGGGCCTTCTTTGTAGACAAACGCAAGAGACCGCCGTGCCAGAAGGCATGTCCCCTGGGGATCAATATCCAGGGATACCTGGCGCTCATCGCCGATGGTAAGTTTGGGGAGGCGCTGGACCTGATACGAGAAAGCGCGCCACTTGTGGGAATCTTGGGACGAATATGCCACCACCCTTGCGAGAGCCAGTGCCGCCGGGATGAGGTTGATGAACCCCTGGCTATATGCTCGTTAAAGAGGTTCGTTTCGGACTATGAATTGGAGGACCCCGGTCACCAAGTGACCGTCCCTGAACCTGAGGAAAGATATGAAGAAAAGATAGCCATTATCGGTTCCGGACCCGCAGGGCTGACCGCTGCCTGGGAATTGACGAGACTCGGATATGAAACCACCATATTGGAGGCACTACCGGTCATAGGGGGAATGTTGAGAACCGTCATTGCAGGCTATCGTATGCCTCAATCAATCCTCGATCATGAAATCGAGTCCTTGAAAAAGATGGGGATAGAAATCGTCACGGACAGCCCCATAGGTCTAGACAAAAGTATCGACAGCCTTTTTTTTTACGACGGGTTCGATGCCGTCTTGATCGCCACAGGAGCGGACCTTAACAAGAAGCTTGGACTGAACGGAGAAGCCTTGGCAGGTGTATATCACTCTATCCCTTTTCTGAAGAGGATAAACCTTGGAGAGAAACCGCCCATCGGGAAACGGGTCGTCGTGATCGGGGGGGGGAACGCTGCTATGGAATCAGCCAGGACAGCAGTGCGCCTGGGCGCAGAAGAAGTGAATATCCTCTACCGGCGCACTCGCTCCGAGATACCTGGCGACAAAGAAGAGCTCGACCTCACCCTGGAAGAGGGGATAAAGATCAATTACCTTGTAAGCCCTACGCGATTCACCGGAAAAGACGGACAATTAACAGGGGTTAACTGTATACACATGGATCTGGGAGAGTCGGAGCCGAATGGAAAAAGGAGACCGCTCCCGAAGAAAGATTCCGAATTTACCTTGGACGTGGATACGGCAATAGTTGCCATCGGTCAGGAACCGGACCTCTCTTTTGTGGATGAAGGAAGTCCTATAAGGATCTCCCGTCAAAGCACGATCAAAGTGAATAGGGATTACCGCACTGAGCAGAAGGGCGTATTCGCTGCCGGTGATGCGATCACCGGATCGGCTACCGTGGCAGAGGCCATGGGCGCAGCAAAAAAGGCGGCCTTATCTATTCATCGCCACCTCAGGGGAGAACCTTGGCAGGAAACAGAGGATAGGGAGAATACGAGGGGAGATTACGAGCCA